>JBDONQ010000217.1:0-8938 GCA_039831255.1 Campylobacterales bacterium | reverse complement strand
GGGGGGGCTTTAATCGGCTACTACGCTGGGAAAGGGAATGGGGAAGAGATTGGGGTCCGGTTGGAAGATGGCCGGGAAGTGGTATTATTGGTGAAAACCGAGCACCATTTCCGGCCGGGGGAAGAGGTTCGGATTGTCCAGACCCCCTCCGGCCGGATTGTGAGGGTGGAGCCGGTCCGGTAATTTTAACAGCTACTTTAGTCGAGAAAGGGGTTTAAATGGAGCTGGTAAAGATTGGAATTGTCACAATCTCAGACAGGGCCAGCGGCGGGGTTTATCGGGATAAAAGTGGAGAGGTGTTGAAGGAGTTTTTAAAAGAGGAGTTGGAGATGGAGTATCAGCTCCTCTACCGATTAATCCCAGATGAGTTTGACCAGATTGTCTCCACCCTCCGGGAGCTGGTGGAGGAGGGGTGCTCCTTAATTTTAACCACCGGGGGAACCGGCCCCGCCCCCCGGGATGTAACCCCAGAAGCAACTAAAGCTGTTATTGAACGGGAGTTGCCGGGGTTTGGGGAGCGGATGCGGGCCTACTCCCTCCAGTTTGTTCCAACTGCAATTCTGGCCCGGGGAATTGGGGGAGTTGTAGGCTCTACATTTATTCTAAATTTGCCCGGTTCTCCAAAGGGGGCCAGGGAGAATTTGGAAGGGGTTTGGCCGGCAATTCCATACACAATTGAGTTAATAGGGGGGCCGTACTTAAAGAGTAAACACGGGTTTAGGCCTAAAAAGAAGTGAGGGGAGAGTGAGGCTGGATAAATTTTTGGCCCGAAAGTTGGGGGTTAGCCGGAGTCAAGTGACCCAGCTGATTAAAAAAGGGTTGGTGAAAGTGGATGGGGTAGTTGTAAAAAAGGGGGGGGCTGAGGTGACCGGTGGGGAGGAAATAGAGATTGGAGAGATAAAAGAGGAGAAACCCCCGGTGGAGACCCCTGAGTGGGAGATTCCAATTCTCTATCAAGATTCCAATCTCTTAATTTTAAACAAACCCCCCGGGGTGGTGGTCCACCCGGCCCCCAGCTACCGGGGCCCCACATTGGTAGAGTGGCTAAAGGGGAGGAGGTTCTCCCTCTCCACATTAGCCGGGGAGGAGCGGGTCGGAATTCTCCACCGGTTGGATAAAGAGACTTCTGGGGCGTTACTGGTTGCAAAAAACAATTGGGCCCACTCCCAATTGGCGGAACAGTTGAAGAGTCGGGAGATGGGCCGGTACTATTTAATGGTGTTAAATCAGCCGTTGAAGAGACCGGTTATTGTTGAAAAGCCGATTGGCCGGAACCCGAAGGATCGGAAAAAGATGGGGGTAGTTTCCAATGGAAAGCCGGCTAAAACCCTCTTTATCCCAATTGGAGGAAATCTGGTGCTGGCAAAACTCTACACTGGTCGAACCCACCAAATTAGGGTCCATTTAAAGGAGTTGGGTCGGTGGATTTTGGGGGATTCGGTCTACGGAAAAGGGGAAGGGGCTGACCGGGTAATGCTCCATGGGTATCAACTCTACTACCGGGACCCTGTTTCAGCGGAAAAGAGAGTTGTAACAGCCCCATTGTGGGAAGATTTCCGGGAGTTGATAGGGGAGGAGGGGGAGAGGAGGGTAGAGGAATTACCAGAGTTGGAAAGGTGGACCCGGAAGGTGGAGTTGGAATTGAAATTTCCAAAATTAGGGTAAAAGGGAGGGGAAACAGGAGGGTTAGGTAGGAGGTAAGAGTTTTTTGAAAAAGGGGAAAAGTGGTTAAAAAGGGTAGCTCTTCTAGAGTGGCTGAAAATTTTCTGCAACGGGGAATACCCCTCCTCCTACTTCCATTTTTACTAGTGGGAATGGAAAAAGGGGAGACTGAGAGAAGGGTTTTAAGGGAGAGTTTCCGGCGATTGGAGACCCTCTGTCAAAAACATCTCTTTTCCCGCTTCCAGTGTCAAAAAATTAAAGGGGAGTTTTTAAAAATATACCTAAAAACTTGGACCCCCTCCTCTCCCCCAATTTGGTGCAACCAATTTCCCTCTTTCTGTATCCACTTTCTCCCCAACAAAGGGGGATTGGAGAAAGGGAAGAAAAATCCTTCCACCACCCCAATTGAAGTCCCTTTAAAAAAGGGAATTAAGATTCCTTTCCCCCCACTTCAAAGAAATTGAGAAAATGGGAAAGGGCTTCTCCCCTCCTAATTAAAGACTCCAGATAAAATTAAATTTCCTCTCTCTCCCTTTTTACCCCCACAGGAAAATCCCCCTCTCCCGGAGTTTTCGGACCAGATAAGAGACTTGGGCCGATTTATCCTGGCACCAGTCGGGGGCCAATAGCTCTTCGGTCCCGGCGGTAATCCGCTGGAGGGTAGCCCGTTCTGGAAACTCTGCCAACGCCGTTGCCACCACCTCCAGATACTCCTCCTTTGAAATTGGGGTAAATCTCCCCTTTAAATACTCCACCCCCAGTAAAGTGTGCCGGGTAATGTAGAGGGGGTGGAATTTGAAACTCTCCAATCCCAATTGATAACTATCCCGGACGGTTTGGACCATCTCCCGGAACCCCTCCCCCGGCAGTCCAAAAATTAGATGGCCACAGATTGGAAGGTTGTACCGGTGGGTCTTCTCCACCCACTCTACCACATTTTCAAAAGTGTGCCCCCGGTTAATCCTCTCCAGTGTCCGGTTATTGGAGCTCTGAATCCCATACTCCACCCAAATCTCCCACCCCTCCCTTTTTAACATTGCCAAAAATTCCAGCACCTCTTCCGAGATTGAGTCGGTCCTCGTCCCTATTGAGAGTCCCACCACATCGGGGAGTTGGAGGGCTCTAAGATAGAGGGTTTTCAATGTCTCTATTGGGGCGTAGGTATTTGTAAAACTCTGGAAATAGACTAAAAATTTTTCAGCCCGATAATACCGGCGGAGAGTTGGAGCTGTCCGGTAAAATTGCCTCTCCAGTGCCTCAATTTGCCGGAGGAGAAGGGGATTTTCCGGAGACTCGGGGTTCAACGTAAAACGGGCCCGCTGAAAATTGGGGGAGAAACTCTCGTTTTCGCAAAAGATACACCCCCCCCGACTCACCCGACCATCAATATTGGGGCAGGTAAAGCCGGGGATTGAGATTGGAACCTTTTTAACCCTTTTATTGAACCTCTCCCGCAGGTAGCTTCCAAAACCTCTAATCACTTTCATTTCTACTCCCTCCAGCCGGTTTATCGGTATATAACAAAAGTTTAAAAGAGTGTAAAGGAGTTCAAAAATTTTCCACCGGAAGAGGGTAAAATAGGGAGAAAAAAGGGGGGAAATGCTCCTTTATCTCCATATCCCGTTTTGCAATCGGAAATGCCCCTACTGTAGTTTTAACTCCTATGTTGGGCGAGGGCACCTCTGGCAAGAGTATCTAGAAAAGGTGTTGGAGGAGTTCCGGTGGCACCAAAGCCAACGGCCCACCACTTTTGAGACCCTCTATATTGGAGGGGGGACCCCTTCCACACTACCGGTCCCCTTTTTTGAACAGTTTTTTGAGGAGGTGGGTCCCTTTTTAAAGCCGGGGGGGGAGAGGACAATTGAGGTAAATCCCACTGTCTCCTTTCAATGGTTAAAAGGGGTAGCCCCCTACTTTACCCGGATTTCAATTGGAGTTCAAAGTTTCAACCGGGAGAAGTTGCACTTTTTAGGCCGGTTCCAAACCCCGGAAGAGGGGATTAAATCGGTAGAAAGGGCTAAGGATGTAGGGTTTCAGGAGATTAGCATCGATTTTATCTACCGGACCGCCTTAGATACCCGACAGTTGTTGGAGAGGGATTTGGAGATAGCCCTCTCCCTCCCAATAACCCACCTAAGTTGCTACAGTTTAACATTGGAAGAGGGGACTCGATTTGCCGGTCGCCGGGAACTCCTCTCCTCCGACGAAGGGTTAGAGCTCTGGTTCTTAGAGAGGGTTCGGGAGAGATTCCCCCAATATGAGGTCTCCAATTTTGGAACCCCCTCCCTCCACAATTTGGGGTATTGGGAGTTGAAAGAGTACCGGGGTTTGGGGGCTGGAGGGGTTGGATTTGAGAGGAGAGGGGGGAGATTTTACCGGTACTATCACAATTTAAAAGTGGAGAATTACCTTTCCAACCCCCTTCCGGTGGAGTGGGAGGAGATTGGGAACCGGGAGTTGAGGGTTGAAAAGCTCTTTTTGGGACTTCGGTCGGTGGTAGGGGTGGATCCGGCCCTTTTAATCCCACCCCAACTGGAAAGGGCCCTCCAGTTGGTAGAGGAAGGGTTTTTGAGCTGGGGAGTTTCAAAAACGGGGAGAGGGTCAGCGGTTTCCCTCCCCATCTCCTCTCCCCTTTCCCCTCCACTTCGCCTTTTTGCTTCCAATTTTCTATTGGCAGACCAGCTGACAGTTACAATTTTGGAATAAATAGGGGTATTGAGAGGAACCCTTTCCTCTGGAACCTTTTTAATGGAGACTTTTTTTTAGGAAAGTAGGTTGGGCTTTACTTTCACTCTCTCCATTGGGTTATTCCACCTAGAGAGCTCAATTCAATCCTTTTAAACTCCTCAGGATTTCAAGATTGATAACAACAAGCTATATTGCCAAAGTGGTCTAAAAAAAACAAAATTCTGATTAAAAGAGTTCAAATTATTAAGAAAACAGGGAAGTGAGAAGCGAGAGAAGACTAGACAAAGATTAGCAAAGTTATTGCTTAAAATTGCCAATCAAAGACCCAAACTCTCAAAACGGCTAGTAGGCGAGAATCAAGAGTTTATCTGTTAAAGGAATGGTTAGAAATCATAAGTTGGCTAAAGCAAATGCAAGTTGGGGTAGATTTCTTAAATTGCTTCATTCTAAAGCCGAATGGTATCGAAGAGAGATAATTTAACAGATTTACTCCAATTACAAAAATGTGTAGTGAATGGGGATAGATTAAATAAAACTTCAAACTTCCCGATAGAATTTGGATTTGCCCAAAATTGAGTTAGCATTGACTACCTCTGGAACGGCGGGAAGTTAGGCTTGTGGAGTAGCTCTGACGGGGTTAATCTTAGATTAGCCACTCATCTACCAATGAACAGAGAAACTCCCTCTATAATTTGTTAAAGTTTAGAGGAAACAGCTCATATCTCCTTTTTGAGCCTTTTGTCAGGTTAACTGGGTTCCTTTATGAAAAACCGCCGTAAAGCCCTCGGATTTCTCGGTAGGAATATAAGGGAATAATGGATTTGAGAGGAAATTTCTCTCCATTGAGAATCTTTCAAATATTCAAAAATTGGGCATCAACCTTTCGGAGAGCTCGTGTAAAAGTGGTTATTTGTAAAGAATAATCGTTTTAAAGCCAGAATCTATTGGCAACTGGGTTAGCAGTTAGGGTTGGTGGTTTGGGTGTAGGGAGTATCTCAATATTAACTCCCCCTCTGGGGTTGGCGAGGTTTGAAATGTAATTCAATAAAATTTACCGGAAAATTTCCCACAAGGTATTACCAATCATTCCAAGAGTGGACCTTTTTTACAATTGTAAACCCCTCTACTTGGCTAATTGTTGAGAACCCCAAATCGTACAAATAGTTCGATTCCACTTCAAAATTGGTAAAGAGGAGGTATCCCCCATTCCGGAGGGCCCGGAAGACTTTTTTTAAATCCAATGGATGGTCTAAAATTATGTAGTTGTAATACCTCTTTGTTTCCAAATCGGAGGATAACAACTCCACCTCTCGGTCCGGTCCAGTTAAAAAATCCCGAAGCTTTTCAGATGTGACCCCAATTGTAATTGGCCCCTCATTCCCAATTAATTGGTTTAACCACTCCATTTCCCCTCCTTTTCTCCATTACCCCCGGTACCGGTGCAACTCTTTAAATAGAAACCCCTCCACCACCTCAGCCACCCCAACTCCTGAGAGAGGGGTTACCAACACCTCTATTCCCAGCTCCAACGGCTCTGAAACTTCCTCCTGTTCGGAAGCCACAACCAAAAAATCGATTTTTTCCAGAATTTCGTCTAAATTTTTAAAATATTCCACCTCTTTTATCTTCCCCTTCTCAATCTTTACCACCCCAAACCGGGTTGCCTTTGCAATTGGGGCCACCACCTCTTCCCTCAATGGAATTCCCAGTCGAAACATCTCTACCCCCTATCAATCTTCCCCGGGTAGTCAGCAATTCCGTAGGTTAAATTACTCACCTTTTGGAACCCCAACTGCTCCCGGAGGGCGTGGAATAGGTAGTCGGAACGGCTCCCCACATGGCAGTAGATTACAATCCGCTCATTTTTCAACTTTAACCACTCCTCCAACTGGTACTGAATCTGGCTAATTGGAAGGAGCAGGTCGGTCCCTTTAATCCGCATCATCTGATGCTCAAAGGGTTCTCGGATATCCACCAATTTAAACTTTACCAGCCCCCGCTCTCGGGCTTTTAACAATAGCTCCAACTCCCGGCCAGTTAATTGCTCTTTATTCAATAGCCGTTCCAGCTCCCCAACACTCATCCCCTCAATTTTTGGTTCCCCACTGAGCTGTCCCCTCTGGCTCTCCCGGACCCGCTCCAACTCCTCTCGGTATTTAGGGGTGCAAAAAATTCCGCAGTGACAAACCCCCTCCTCTGGAATCTCCCGCTCAATTGCCGGCTTGCAGGGGCAAATCCGGTCATTTCCATCCAATTTGGGGACAAAACAGGGACAGTACCGCTTTCCGTAGAGGAGTCTATTCTGGGTTAACCCTTTTAACACCCGCTCCACCACCTCCTCATCTGGATTAAAAACCCATCCAAACCGCTCCAACACCCGATGGGCAAACTTTTCAGTCCGGATAAACTCCTGCTGAAACTCAGGAGAATTGATGTCTACGCTCCGATTCATTACTCCCCTTTTTTGCCCCAGTTTCTATCAAACTCCCCTTTCATTGTCAACAACTTCTCCACCTTTTTACCAGTTGAAGAGCCGTTTGTAGAGGGGAAGTTTTGGGGGAATAAACTTCCCGGGGATTTCCAATTTTTCAGCTAAGGAGCTATTTTTATCCCCCATCTGCCGGTAGAGTTTTGCAATCTGCTGTTGAAGGAGGAGATTGGTCAATAGGGTTTTGTAATAAATTGTCTCAACTTCGTACCGGAATGGGGAGTTGGGGTGCTGATCCAAATAGGCCTCCGCCTCCTGTAGAATTTGGAGAAGGAGTTGCTGATTTGTATACGGATTTGTGTAACTCTCAAAATCCCATTTAATTTGGAGATACCCCCCCCACATCTCCCCATTTAAGTCAGCAAATTTCCGGAGATACTCTTTTAAATACTCTTTCCCCAACTGGTACTCCCCCTCCCGGCTGTGGGCCAACGCTAAAGAGAGGGAGTCACTTTCCAAGTAAGGGGAGCCGGGGTATTGGGAGATTAACTGGAGGTAGAGGTCGTCAGCCTCATCCAAATTCCCTTTTAAAATAGCCCGTTTTATCTGCCGGTGGAGTTCCAAAGGGGAGTATTCTCCAATCCCCCCTTTTTTCCCACTGCACCCGGTAAATCCAATTACCCCGATTAACCCAATTCCTAACCCCACTCTTAAAACTGCTTTCCAGCCCACAAACTCCCCTTTTTGCCCAGATTTTACCAAGTTTCCATCGGTAGGGGGGATTAGATAAAGATTGCGCTCATATACCCGACCACTTGGGAGGTTTCTCCACTTACATCAGCACTAGTCCGGTAATCCAGTAAAAGGGGGGTTAACCCTTTAATCCGGGCCACTTGTAACATCCCCTCTACCCCAATTTTTCCGCAAGCTTCACACCGGCCCAATTTAAAAGGGTCCTTTGTTAAAACCGCATCTAAACAGTTCCGATCAATTTGCTGGGCCTCCTCCAGTCGATGGTAATGGCTCAAATCGGTGCTAATTATAACTAATGAATTTCGGTCCAGTGCAAACTCTATCAATTTCCCTACCTCATCCCCAGTTGTTTGGGAGTAAATTAACTCCACTACCGGTAGATTGAGATAGTGTTTAATAAAGGGCATCTGCACCTCTGTTGAGTGTTCCATATGGACATACTCCAAATTTTGGAGGGGGTCAAACCGCTCCATTAACTCCAGCCCAAACTCCCGGTCAATTGGGAGGTTCCCACAAGGGGTTTCATACTCTTCCGCTAAAGAGACCGAAATCCCCCGGAATGGAAACCGGTGGGAGGGGCCAATTACAACAACCCGTTCCACCAGCCCCCGGCTATTGGAGGCGACCCGATACCCCAAATTGGCGGTAAAACCGCTGTAGACCCATCCGGCGTGGGGGGAGATTAAAGCTTTTGGGGTTAGGGAGAAGAGTTCCCGTTTCTTCTCTTCATCCAGCCCTTGGTCCAAAATTTGATTGAAATAGCCGATAAACTCCTCTACCCTTCTACACTCATTCCCATACCACTCTTTGAAATAGGCCTTCCGAATTCTCATCTCCAAACTCCTTCCACTAATCTTCCACATTTTGGACATTTTCCCCGGTGGGGGGTCACCAAATCTTTTTCGACCCCAAATAGATATCGAACAATTAACTCCTCTCCGCACCGGGGACAGTAGGTAATTGCTGGAAGGGTCACATTTCCCAGATAAACATAGTAGAGCCCCGCCTCCTTTCCAATTTTGTAAGCCTCCATTAATTTGGAAATTGGAGTAGGGGCCTTATCCCGTTCCCGATAGTCGGGCCTAAACCGGCTAATGTGCCACGGGATACTCCGGTCCACAGAAGCGATAAATTGGGCAATCTGCTCCAACTCCTCCCGGCTATCGTTACTGCCGGGGACCACCAATGTAGTAACCTCTACCCAAACCCCTTTCTCTTTTAAGAGCTGAATAGTCTCCAAAACTCCTTCCAAATCCCCTTTTAAAACTTTCTTATAATATTCCCGATTAAAACTCTTTAAATCCACATTGGCCCCATTCAACCAGTTGGGGATATCCTCTATCTCATATCTACTCTCAAATCCGTTGGTGACAAATATATTTTTAAGTCCCTTCTCCTTTGCCAGTA
>JBDONQ010000205.1:0-2555 GCA_039831255.1 Campylobacterales bacterium | reverse complement strand
GGTAATTAGTGGGATTTGGTTTGCAATGGATATTGCTGGCCCTGTCTACCGGGTTACAGCTCCCGCTGTATTTGAAATAGTCTATTTGAGGAAAAGATACCTCTACCGATAAGTAGGAGGTTTTTGTTAATTAATAATTGGAGGGGGAGTGGCCAGAACTGGAAACTTTTTTCTGGAGTGGAAAAGGTTTTTTGGGGAGAATTTTTTTAGAATGAAGTGTTAATTTTGGAGGGGGGAATAGGGGTGGAATAGGGAAAAGGTTCTAAAAAGGGACTTTCCCTCAATTTTGTCTCGATTTTAGGTCAATACTGGGCTCAATATTTTAATGAGAAAATTTTCTATTATGTAAAAAATTTGCTTAAGAGTAAAATTTTAGAAGGAAAGGAGAGAAAACCCAGCGGGGGCTTTTTTAAAGGGAAAAGGTTATTTTTGGAGGAGTTGGATTTTTACTGGCCCCAGCTTTAACCCGTTGGAGAGGGTTCCCCCAGCTTTAATCCACTCTCTAATTCCCCCTTTCATTACATACACATTTTTAAAATGGAACCATTTAATCAATGTAGCCGCCGCCAATAGAGCCCGATGGCCAGTCCGGCAGACCACTACCAATTTCTGATCCGGGGTTATTTTCCCCTTTTTTACAGCTGAATAGAGGATACCCCGGGGAATCCATAGGGAGTCTTTAATATGGCCGGAGATATACTCCTGAAACTCCCTCACATCCAATACTTTAATTTTTCCCTCTTTCAATTGGGCCATTACCTGAGTTGGGTTTAAATAGTGGTCCCCTACCACCTGTTCCACCGCCTTTTTTTGGACCTCAATATATTTTTTACCCCTTTCCCTGCCACAGGGGAGAGGAGGAGGAGTAATCCTCCAATTCCAACCCCAATTTTGGTCCCGAATCCCTTCATCTCCACTCCTTTTTTGATGGGTATCAACCCTATTACAATCTTTTCTTATAAATAATCAGTTATACTAAATATTTATAACCAATTGGAAGAGGGTACCCAACTTCTCCGGTTTGGAGTTTGTATAACCCCTTTAAAGAATAATTGTCCGGTTTTGATAGATAAAAACCCGGTCTTCACAGACCAATTTTATCGCCCGTCCCAGTACAATCTTTTCAATGTCCCGGCCCAATTGTCGCATCTCTTGCCAGCTCATTTGATGGTTAACCCTAATTACATCCTGCTCAATAATCGGACCGTCGTCCAAATTGTTGTTCACAAAGTGGGCAGTTGCCCCGATAATTTTTACCCCCCGCTCGTAGGCTTGCTTGTAGGGGTTGGCCCCAATAAAGGCGGGCAAAAAGGAATGATGGATATTGATAATCCGGTTTGGAAACTGCTCTACAAAGTGGGGGGTTAAAATCCGCATAAATTTGGCCAAAATTATGTAATCTGGGTTGGACGGTTTTATAATCTTCAATATCTCCTCCTCGTGGGCCCGCCTCTCTTTTCCCTCTGCCGGAATGTAGTAGAAAGGGAGTTGAAACTTCTCCACCAACTCTCGGAGATTTTCCCGATTTGCAATTACCCCCAATAACTCCACCGGCAACTCTCCGCTGTACCATTTAATTAAAATATCCCCCAGGGCGTGGGCCTCTTTTGTGGCCATTAAAAAGAGCCGTTTTTTCCGAACCTTCAATAACTGGATATGGCACTTTTCCCCTAACTCCCGGGCTAACTGGGTTCTCAATTGAGCTTGATTTACCTCCCCCTCAATTACAGCCCGGAGGAAAAATTTCCGGTTTTCCCGGTCTACAAACTCCTGCTGACTCTCAATATTGAGCCCATTTTTAAATAAAACCTTTGAAATTTGGTAAACCAATCCCTTCCGGTCCTCACAATCGATTAATAACCGGTAATACATTGGGACCTCCTGCAAATAGTTTCCAGTGGCAATTCCCGAATCTGGGCCCGGATTGACCCCCTCGGGTCCCGGCGGTCAAGCCGGGTTAAATCGGGTCTCCACTTCCGGCTTATTAACCCTCTCTCCTCTGCCCACTCCCAACAGCACCGGTTATTCAATTCCAAAAAATCCCGGAGGGGGGTCCGCCACCCCAATCCAATTAAAAACCGGTTTGTAACCTCCTTTGGAAGCCGGGGGAGGGAGATTAGCCGTTGGACCCCCTTTGGGGGGTTTAAGGGTTCAATTAATCGGGTAGCAGAGACCCCTTTTAAGTGCCGAAGGTGGTATAGAAAGTAGAGGGGGTGGGGATTGTGCCGGAAAAGGCGAACCCCCCGGTAAATCTCCCTCCAATTAAAGTGGAAATTGAAGAGTTGTTCCGCTGCCCCAGTTTTTATTAAATAGAAAAAGCCGTAGTGGAGATATTGGGCCCGGAACATCTTTTCAAATTCCCCGTAAATCCTCTCTTTTGAGAGTTCTCGCAAGTTCAATTGCCGGGAGAGGGCACAGGTCTCCTCTGCAATTTTAAACCCGAACCGGGCTGAAAACTGAACCCCCCGGAGGACTCGGAGGGGGTCCTCCACAAAAGTTTCATCGGAGATGTGTCGCAACACCCCCCGGCTTAGGTCCTCTACCCCCCGGTGGTA
>JBDONQ010000258.1:0-9055 GCA_039831255.1 Campylobacterales bacterium | reverse complement strand
GTTTCGGCGGGATTTGCTAAATCGGAGATTATATTTAGGGCTTCCTCCTTCACAGACCCTCTTATTAGAGCGTCTCCACCGGCTCAACGGCCTGTTCCTTCCCTGATTGCGACTTTGTTATTGTCCCTTTATAGCTTGGCTATTGGTACTTTTTAAATTATTTTCTCACAAATTAATTGTTAACCCAATACCAAATTATCTTCCTCTATTCTATTTTCTCTATTCTATTTTAGATGGAGAATTCTTTGGAGATTTGGTTAAAAAAAATGGGTTAAACTGGTGAGCTTTATTCCCCTTTTTCGAAAGAGGGGCAAGAAAAGGGGGTTAAAATTTCTGGCCCCCTCCCTTCCCCCCCTTCTGCCCCTTTTCCTTCTCTTCCCCTCGACTTAAAACCACCTTTTCCACCCATTTGAGAAGTCCTTCCACCTCCCGTTGAAGCCCCTTCATCCCCCCCAAATTTTCCAGTACAAAATCGGCTGACCCCCTTTTCTCTTCAATATCCAACTGATTCTCCAAAATTTTCTCCACCTCAGCGGGGGAGACCCGGTCCCGGGCCACAACCCGATTAATTTGGACCTCCCGGGGAGCGTAAACCATCACTATCCACTGGAATTGGGAGTAGGGTCCCTCCCGACCTCCTTTCTCAAAATAGAGAGGGATTTCGACAAAGTAGGGAACCCCCCTCTCCTCCTCCCGCTGGGCCCTTTCCAAAATCTCCCGGCGGATTTCCGGGGCCAGCACCCCCTCCAACTTTTCCAACTCTTCCCGGTTTTGAAAAACCCTCTTTCTCAACTCCCGCCGGTCACTGGTCCCAAAAATCCGCTCAATCTCCCCCTTTTTCCGTTGGAACACCTCCCGAGCCACCTGATCCCCATCGATAACCCGATAGCCATACAGTTTTAAAAGGGATGCTACACTACTTTTTCCGGTTCCAATCCCCCCGGTTAACACAATTCCATATTTAAACTTCTCCGGCCCCTGTTGAAGAGTCCTCATTTCACCCTCTCTCTAAAATTTCCCCCCCCTTTCTCTCCCCTTTTTCCACAAATTTTTAAGCTTCCCCAATCCCCTTTTCCCTCCAATCCAAAGGTGCAATTAAAGATCGTCGGCTAAATCTGGAATTGAGTCATCGTCAATCTGCTCTTGTCCCGCTTTCAATTTCTCCTTTTTCAACTTCAACATAAAGTCATCTTTACTGGAGGCGTACTCCAACGCCACATCTTCGGCAACCCGGCCACTGACCACCAACTGGACCAAGTGCTGGTCAAAACTCTGGGTCCCGTACATTTTATGCCCCTCTTCCAAAGCATCTTTAATTTCAGAATCCCGGTCCTGTTCAATCAGCTCCTTAATCCGGGGGGTTTTCCGGAGAATTTCCATTACCGCAGTCCGCTTTCCATCGGTGGTCGGAGCCAACCGTTGGGAAATAACCCCTTCCAAAATAGATGCCAATACCAGCCGAATCCGGGGTTGCTCCTCTGGGGGGAAAACCCCTACAATCCGGTTAATCGTCTCCTTTGAGTCCAATGTGTGGAGAGTAGAGAAGACCAAGTGTCCAGTTTCTGCGGCATGGAGGGCAATCTCAATAGTCTCAATATCCCGCATTTCCCCGACTAAAATAATATCTGGGTCCTGCCGAAGGGCCCCTTTTAACGCATTGGCAAAACTGAGGGTATCCTCTCCAACACTCCGCTGATTTACCAGACACTTTTTATCTTTGTGGACAAACTCCACCGGGTCCTCAATTGTGATAATATGTTTCGGCTTTGTCTCATTTATCTCATTGATAATTGCCGCCAATGTGGTAGATTTTCCAGACCCAGTAACCCCGGTAACTAGCACCATCCCCCGCTCTACCTCTGCAAATTCGTATAGCACCTTTGGGGCGTTTAAATCTTTTAAAGAGAGGATTTTTGTTGGAATAACCCGGAAGACTAAAGAGGGGCCCTGAATTTGGAAGAAAGCGTTCCCCCGGAACCGGTAGTTGGCGTCCAGTTGATAGGAGAAGTCCATCTCTTTCTTCTCAAAAAACTCCTCATACCGGCCCGGGGCATTTTTCCACATCTCCCGGACAATCTCCAAAACCTCTTCTTTTGTCATTGGCCGGGGGACTGGGAAATCGACCATTTTCCCTTTAATTCGGGCCTTAATTCCGTACCCAGCCTTCACATGGAGGTCGGACCCCCCATGTTTAATCATTGCGTAAAGGTATCGGTTAAACTCTTTCAATTTCATTTTTTAACCCCTTCAACAGAGATTTAAAAGAGTTTTGGAACGCTTCCACCCCTTCCCGGAATAGTTCCTGATAAACCTTCTGTAAATTGATACCGGCGGGGCTTAAAAAGCTGAAAAAGCTGTCGATATGTCTCGTCTGAAACTGGAAACCCTCCTCCAACTCTTCTTTCCCCCGAAGATACTCAATTACATCCAGTGGAAGGGTTAAAATCCCTTCCGGAAGATTTAAACTGGAGAAGTAGTAATCCTTTGGAAGGTAACTCTGCTTTACTCCGGTAGAAGCGAAGAGGGGGCGAATCTGATTTGTTCCCAGCTCCAGCAGTTGATTGTAAATTTTAATTCCGTTGAAGAGGCCAACCCGGTCCGGGGCCAACCCCTTTTCCCGGAGGAGGCTGTTCAACTTCCGGTCAAACCGGCTCACAAAAATTGAGACAACCCCTTTCCCTCTCCCCTTTCCAATCGCCTCAAATGTCTCCATAGCTTGGGAGGGAGAGAAGACCAAGGTCCCATTCACATTTATCCCCCGTTTCGACAGCTCCTCCATTGCCCGATAACCAGCCCGGTTGGCCGGAACTTTAATCATTAAATTGGGACGTCCAATTTTTTCCCAGAGCCGGAGCCCCTCATCCAAAGTTCCCTTCCAATCCTCAATTAAATTGGGGTCTACCTCTATTGAAGCGTATCCGGTTCTCCCCCCACTCTCCCGGAAAATTGGTTCTAAAACATCACACGCCCGTTGAATATCCCCAACTGCCAACTCTTCATAAATCTCCTTTGCCCCTCTCCCTTTTAACCTTCTAATCTGCTCCCGGTAAAAAGGTTTCTGAAAAGCAGTCGCAAAAATAGCTGGATTAGAGGTAATACCTGTTACAAACCCCTCTTCCACCCACTCTTGGAATTGTCCCTCCAAAAATTCCCGGTCCAGATAATCGGCCCAAATTTCACCCATCTACTCCCCTTTTTCAGCAAATGATAGCAAATAGGGGTTACCAGTCGAAGTAGTGGAAGAGGAAAATTCCCCCCTCCCGGTTTATCTCCACCCCCTTCTCCCATTCTAATCGGAGATTTACCCCATTATTCCGGTCAATTTTAAATGTAACCCCTCCTGTGATAGTGGTGAAGGTTCCTCGGTTTGGGGGAAGGGAGTAGAGCCGATCTGCTGAGGTGACCAGTTCCCCCCACTGGAAATGGTGGAGATACCCCACCTCTCCTCCAACCCCAATCCGCCAGTTTTTCTGGAAGCGGGGGTGGAACTGGAAAGAGGTCTGGAGGAGTCCGTAAAGGTACCCCCCAGCTACTGGATACCCAAATCCTCCCCCGGGATTTAAAGTTGGGACCACCCGCCAACTCCGGTCTGGTAACTGGATTCGGTAGAGTCCAAACTTCACTTTCCAAGAGATTGGGCGGAATAGGATTCCCGTTGGGATCACCGATTTTAAATTGATAATCCCAATCTGTTGAAGGTGCCATCGATGGGAAGTGGAAAGGTATCGGAGACGGGGTTCAAAAAATATAACTTGACTTCCAAATTTAAACCCCTCCCCCAAATCTTCAAAGGAGTGGTAGGCCCCCCGGAGCCCCACCTCCAAAAATTGGTCTTCTCCCCCCCTTCCCCCTCCAATTGAGAGCCGATGGGAATTGTGCCCCTCCTCCGGGGGGGTTGGAATTGGGTACCGGTAGTGGGAGGCCCCGACAACCCGGCTTCGGGCTTTCGTTAAACTTAAAAAGAGGGGGAGATACTTTTCCTTTGACCACCCCTCCCGTTTTGCGGTAAATTGGAGATACCGGACCGCTCCGTCCAAAATCCGTCGCTGTCTCTCCACCGGCAAACTAGAGAGGGGCACTTCCTCCGGCCTCTTCTCCCCCAACCCCAACTCCCGAACCCACTCCAACTCCCGGTTGGAGAGGGGGGCTGTTATCACTTTTATCTGGGTGAAGAGGGAGGGGCGGTATCGGCGATCGGTTATTCCGTGGACCCTCCAAAGGTACCGGATTGTGTCAATTGGAATTACCGACCGGCCCCGAAACCGGTCAATTACCCCCCATTTCGGCTTTGCCAGTTGAAGGAGCCAGAGTAGTTCATAAGAGCAATTTTCTGTAAAAAAGTAGTAGTCGGTATAGATATCTTTCAACTCCCAACTGTGAAGGAGGAGAATTTTACTCTCCCCGGGGGTTAAATTGAGGGGATACTCCCAAAGGTCCCGACTCTCATTTTGAAGGTACTGCTTTATTTTATCGTAGTAGGGCATCGGGGTAAAATAGCCGGGGTAAAACCCAAAAATTCCTTTAAATGCGAAGGCCAACCCCCCATCCTGCCCCCCGGTTTCAGCGGCGTAATTTATTGCAGTGGCGATCAGAGCTGGGGTCTCTGGGTTATCCAACCGGAGGAGGGTATGGCCAAACATATAGGCTGGTTTATTAATTGTGGCGTCGGCAAAAATAATCGAAACCCGGGTTGGGGCCACATCTTTTAAAACTTTCGCCAATTTGGGGCAGTTGGAGAGGGGGAAAGGGGGGAGGTGGAACCGCTTTTGGAGATAGAGGAACCGGAGGGGAAATCGGCAGATGTACCGGGCCCGGTCCGGTTGCTGGAACAATTTTAACTCTCTCTTCAACTCCCCGGCTGGGTCCCATTTTCCAGTTTTGGAAATAAAAAAGGAGGGGTCGTCCACCTCCGATTCAAACCCAAAAAGGGTGGGTCTCATATGGAGGAGGTCCAACCAGTAGCTGGAGCTAGTGGGAATCTGTTTAAAAACCTCCCGTTGGAAAGGGGGTAAAGGGGGGAGCTTCCCATTTTTCAAAAGGTGGTGGGAGAGGGGGGTCGCCCCTCCCCCAATTCCTATTAAAAGAAGTGCCACTTTTCCCCAGTTGTTCACTACTTTTAAAAATTGGGACCCCAACCCCCAACTCCGGGGGAAAATTGGAGGGTTAGAGGGTTTCCGCAATCCCGTCAATTACCGCCGCTGCGTCTACAGAGGTGGAGGAATAGATTTTGGGGAAGTTCCCCTTCAACTTTTTGTAGAAAAGGGGCCGTTTTTCGGCAGGGATTTGGAGCAGAATTGCCAATGTCTCCAAACTCTCCCCACTGCCGGCTGAGATATCCATTGCCAGCTGGTCCATATTGTCCGCTACAAACTTTTGAAGTTTCCGATTTTCAACAAAATTCCGGGGTTTCCGACAACCGGAGGTTCCGGAGGTAATTCCAAAGGTCTGGTTTCCAAAAGTGCCGTTGGTAGTAGCCGCCAAAGACTGCTTTAAAACTGAGTCGTTTGCACTACTGCCCCAGAGTTGGGTTCCCAATCCACACCCCACATTCTCTTTGGTTGGGACCCCAAAGGCTACTACTGCTCCAATTAAAAGGGCAAAACCAACTCTTTTCATAGGTTTCTCCTTTTTTGAAATTTAAGAAGTATAACAAAAAGGAGGGTTATTGAAAAAGGGATGGAGTCCGCTGGAGAATCCAGTAGAGGGCCAGTAAAAGCCCAACCCCCGATCCCAGTTGGAAAAAGTGCCGGTAGAGGGTGGGAAAGCGGATCCGGAAAAGGTAAAGAAGGGGAAAAATTAGGGCTACCAAAATCCCTTGGCCAATCTCTACCCCTAAATTGAACCCAAAGACCACCTTTGCAAACTGGTAGGTCGCCAAATTTAACTCTTTTAAAGCGGTGGCAAACCCAAACCCGTGGATAAAGCCAAACAGCAAAGCTGTTAACCACTCATACTTAAATGGGACCCAGTGGAAGAGATTGTTTAGGGCTGTCAATAGAATTGTAACCGCAATTCCCACCTCCACCACCGGGGAAGGGGGGGAGAGAATGTTAAAAACACTCAACGAGAGGGTAATCGAATGGGAGAGGGTAAAAGCGGTTACAATTTTTAGTAACTCCACCAAATTTTCCCGGAACCCAAATCCCACCAATAGGGAGGGGATTATCAGTAGAAATAGAAAAGTTAAATGGTCGGTCCCTTCCCAGATGTGGAGAATCCCCTCTTTTACAAAAAATTTAAATGTGGAGAGTTCCGACCCAATCACCAGCCGGTACTCCTCTTTCCCAGGGGAGAAGAGGAGAGTCTCCACCCTCTCCCCCCTCTCCAACTTCATCACCCCGGTCTGGGTTGGGTCCTCCGAAAAAAAGAGGTCAAATCTAATTTTTAAATCTGGGGAGTGGTTGGGACAGGAGAGGGTAAAATTTTCGTCAATTACAATTAAGTTGTTGACCCGAAATTCCGTTGGGGTTAACTGGCACCTCTCTCCCCCCCGGAAAATCTGGAGATGGTCGATAGTAAATTTTTGGATATCCCCCTTCCGGCGGTAGGCCTCTTTGTCATCAGGGTTTTCCGATAGATTCAGGGGTTTTATTAAATTGAAAGAGGTAAACCGGAGCCAGAGTTGACCGGAGCTGAGGTTTAACTCCATCTTTGTCAAATTTAACGGATGCCCCACCCCTTTTGAAAAAAATAGGAGAGCTAAAATTGTGAATAGAACTCCTTTCCCCATTTATCTCCTCCAAGTATTAGAATTGGGAAATGGTACCTAACTGGTCAGCTAGATTTTTATCAAAGGGGGTCCCCCGGGGAACCGGGGAGGGGGCTATTGGGCAGCAGCTTTTTGGAAAGCTTCCAACGCTGAATCGTAATCGGGCTCAGCGGTAATCTCCGAAACTAGCTCTTTATAAACTACTTTCCCATCTTTCCCAACTACAAAAATAGCCCGGGCACTCAATCCCCGTAACGGTCCTTCAGCAATTAGAGTTCCGTAAAGGGTGGAGAAACATTTGTCCCGGTAGTCGCTCAAAACTTCGAGATTCTCAATCCCTTCTGTGGAGCAAAACCGCTTAGCTGCGAAAGGGAGGTCCATTGAGACTACACAGACGACCCCATTTTCCACAGCTGCTGCTTTTTCATTAAATTTCCGGGTCTCTGTGGCGCAGACTGGGGTGTCTAGAGAGGGGACAGCGATAATCAATTGGGCTTTTTGTTGGGCCCCTCCAATTGTTACCGGTTGGAGGTTGGTATTTGGAAGGGTTACAACTGGGGCCAAATCTCCTACATTTACCTGATTCCCGTAGAGAGCTACATCACTCCCTTTTAACTTAGTCGTAACTGGCATCTCTCTCCTTTTATATCTGAAGTTGTGGGGGATTTTAACATCCCTCTCCAGCGGGGGGACAAAAAGGAGAGATTTACTCCCGATTTTTTTTGGAAGGTGTTACTTTTTTGGACCCCTCTCCCTCCCACCACTGGACTACCGGGAGTAGGAAGATAAAGAAGGTCCCCAACGCCCCCCAAAACATTGCATCCAACCAAATACTTTTAAATCCGTAATTGAACCCAAAAAACTCCTCCACTTTGTAGAGGAAAGCCTCCCCCCGGAGGGGGCCAAATAGGTATTCCAGTTTAGTTAAAAGGGTCTCCACCAACTCCCGATTTTGGAGAATTCCTATTCCTTCCATCTGTTCCTCTTTAAAGTAGACCAGATTATTGGTCGCAATTGCGGTTCCAAAACTACCCCCTATAAACCGGACATAGTCCATTACCATTACCCCTTGTTCCACCCGGCCCCCTGAATTTTCCATTACCATCAGTGTAATTGGGGCGAAGAAGAGCCCCATTGCAACCCCAAATGGGGTGGTTTTAATCACCGCTTCGATGAAAGGGGTGTAGTAATTAAGGGTCGGAAATAGGAACCCGGTGGTAAAAAGGTAGAGGAGCCCTGCCCCAACTAAGATCGGAATTGGGGAGATTTTATCACTGAGGGCCCCGGCAAGTACGCTAAAAATTCCAATCCAGAGTCCAAAACCCAACACTCCGTACCCGGTTTGAATTGAGGAGAACCCTTTCAACTGCTCGTAATAAATTGGAATTAGGTAAAAATACTGGTACATTGAAAACCCCAACAGGATAAAATAGACCAAAATCCCAATTGAGTAGTAGGGGTTCTTAAAGAGGGGGTAGTGGAAGAGAGGGGTTTTGGAGAGGGTCTCTGAAATTAAAAACCCCACCATCCCAAAACCGCTGGCGAAGGCCAAATAGACAATTAACTCTGAGTGGAACCAACCGTACTGCTGTCCTTTTGAGAGGAGGATTAAAAGGGAGAGGGTGAAGAGGGTTAAAAAGAGGAGGGATTGAAGATTTAGAGGATAGTTTGCTCTGGGCCATCGGCTGGGGAGGAGGGGAATTCCGAAGAGAAGGAGGAGGAGGCCTATCGGAACATTTACAAAAAATACCGACCTCCACCCGAACCATTCGGTTAAATACCCCCCAATTGTGGGCCCTACCGCCGGGGCAAAGGCAACTCCCAATGCAAAAATCCCTATTGCCAATCCCCTCTTCTCCGGGGGGAAGAAGCTAAAAATCATCGCTTGACTGGTAACCATTATTAAGGCCTCCCCAAATCCTTGAATTGCCCGGAACAGAATCATCTCCGATAGGGAGAGGGAAACTCCACACAGAAAGGAGGCCCCGGTGAAGAGGGCCACCCCCCAGAGATAGACCTCTTTAGCCCCAAATCTCTTAATCAGCCATTCTACTACCAACAATCCAACTGCCGCTGCCATCATATAGGAGGTAATTACCCACTGGACCCCGTAAATATCGGTGGAGAGGGGCCCCTTTAATCGGGGGACAATTATATCCACAATTGTGGTGTCCAAAACCGCCATAAAGGCCCCTACTATCACCAAAATCACATTAATCCAGAGTTCCCCTCCTTTTAAGTAGTTCTGCCCTTCCATTGGCATACCTTTTTTTTTACCCAATTCTACCCTTTCTCCCCTATTTATTAAAATTTTGGGAAAAAGGAGGGCAATGGCTGGATTTGATA
>JBDONQ010000257.1:0-9057 GCA_039831255.1 Campylobacterales bacterium | reverse complement strand
AAGGCCCGGCTGGTAGCCCGGGAAATTCAGGGGATGAATGGAGAGGAGGCGTTGGCGAAGTTGGAGTTTATGCCCAATAAAGCGGCAAGGATTATCGCAAAAGTGGTAGCCAGTGCAATTGCCAATGGGGGGTATGACGCCGATGAGGTTGTAATTAAATCTTGCCGGGTTGACCGGGGGCCCTATTTGAAGCGGTATCGACCCCGGGCCCGGGGGATGGCAAGCCCAATTATGAAACCGACCTCCCACATCTATGTAGAAGTTGAAAAGGAAAGCTAATGGGACAGAAGACCAACCCTATCGGATTGAGATTGGGAATTAATAAAAACTGGCGGAACCGGTGGTTTGTAGATTACAACACAATGCCTGAGAAGGTGTTGGAGGATTACAACCTCCGGAAATTTTTGAAGAAAAAGCTCTTTTACGCCGGAATTAGCGAAATTATCATTGAGCGAACTGCCAAAAAACTCCGGATTACTATTTTTGCCGCAAAACCGGGAATCATTATCGGGAAGGGGGGGGAGAATATTGAGCGGTTAAAAGAGGAGTTGAAAGGGTTAATTGGCAATAAAGAGTTAATTTTAAACATTAAAGAGGAGCGTAACCCAAATCTCTCCGCCCAATTGGCCGCTGAGCGAATTGCAACCCAATTGGAGCGACGGGTCAATTTCCGGCGGGCAATGAAAAAAGTGCTCCAAGAGGCTCTCCGGGCTGGGGCAAAAGGGGTAAAAGTTCAAGTAGCAGGTCGATTGAATGGGGCTGAAATGGCCCGGACCGAATGGTACCGGGAGGGACGGGTTCCCCTTCAAACATTGCGGGCCCGGATTGATTACGGGTTTGCAGAGGCGATGACCACTTACGGGGTAATTGGGGTAAAAGTTTGGATTTTTAAAGGGGAGGTTCTCCAGCGGAAAGGGGGGGCTCAACTGTTGGGAGAGAATACAGCTCCCGATGAGAAGCGGGAACCGCGGCCCCGGAGAAGAATGAATAGAAAAGGACGCAGAAATGTTGATGCCAAAAAGAACTAAATATCGGAAACAGCAAAAGGGCCGGAATCGGGGAAAAGCCTACCGGGGGAACCGGCTCGCCTTTGGAACTTATGGGCTAAAAGCAATTGAGTTGGGACGGATTGATTCCCGGCAAATTGAAGCTGGTCGGGTTGCATTGAGCCGGACGATGAAGCGGACCGGTAAAATCTGGATTCGGGTTTTCCCAGACAAGCCGTTGACTGCAAAACCGGTAGGGGTCCGAATGGGTAAAGGGAAGGGGAGTGTTGAAAAATGGGTTATGAATATTCAACCGGGACGGATTATTTATGAAATTACTGGGGTAGATAATGCAACTGCAATGCGGGCTCTCCGGCTGGCAGCCGCAAAGATGCCATTTAAAACAAAAATTGTGACAATGGAGAGTGAAAATGAGCTATACTAAATTGAACTTCCAAGAGTTGTTGGAGAAGAGTGAAGCAGAGCTCCAGCAGTTATTGAAAGAGAAAAAAATGGAGCTCTTTGAAAATCGGATGAAATTGAAAACTATGCAGTTGCGGGATACCTCCATTATTTCAAAAATTAGAAAAGATATTGCCCGGATTAAAACGGCAATGAGACAGAAAAGGGGTAACTGATGCCAAGACGGATTATCAAAGGGGTTGTAATTAAAAAAAGCGGGGATAAAACTATTAATGTGCTAGTAGAGCGGAGAATTATGCACCCCCGCTACCACAAAATTGTAAAGCGGTTTAAAAAGTTTCTGGTCCACGATGAGAATAATGAGGCAAAAGTGGGAGATGTTGTAACTGCTATTGAACATCCTCCAATTTCAAAGCGGAAGAGTTTTGTTTTAAAAGAGATTGTTGAGAGAGGAGAGTAGCAATGATTCAACCATTTACCCGATTAAAAGTTGCCGACAATAGTGGAGCAAAAGAGATTATGTGTATTAAAGTGTTGGGGGGGACCCGCCGGCGGTACGCCCGGGTTGGGGACATTATTGTTGCCTCTGTGAAAAAGGCCCTCCCCAATGGGAAAATTAAAAAAGGGCAAGTTGTAAAAGCGGTTGTAGTCCGGACCAAAAAAGAGATTCAACGGGAAAACGGGTCTCTAATCCGGTTTAGTGACAATGCGGCGGTAATTATTGACAATAAAAAAGAGCCTGTTGGGACCCGGATTTTTGGGCCGATAGCCCGGGAGGTCCGGTATCAAGGTTTTCATAAAATTACATCACTTGCACCGGAGGTGTTATAATGGCGGCTCGAAAAAAGCAACCCCCAAAATTTAAAATTAAAAAGGGGGATATTGTAAAAGTAATTACCGGGGATGATAAAGGGAAAGTGGGGGAAGTTTTAAAAGTAATCCCAAAAGAGGCACGGGTAATTGTAAAAGGGGTAAACCTGAAGAAGAAGGCTGTGAAGCCTACAGAGGATAATCCGAAGGGGGGATGGCAGAAAATTGAAGCCCCAATCCACATCTCCAATGTAAAAAAAGTAGAAGGTTGAGGCGATGTTTGAAGTAAAAGAGAGATATTACAACGAAGTTCGGCCCAAATTGGTGGAGGAATTCAATATCACAAATCCGATGTTGATTCCAAACCTCTCCAAAATTGTGGTCAGCGTCGGAGTTGGGGAGGGGGCCAGGGATAAGAAATTGATTCAAAATGTGGCTGACACAATTACTTTAATTACTGGTCAGCGGGCGATAATTACCCCTGCCCGGAAATCTGTTGCTGGGTTTAAAATTCGGGAGGGGATGCCGGTAGGGGTAAAAGTAACCCTCCGGAAGGATTATATGTGGAGTTTCCTCCAAAAGTTGATTTCAATTGCCCTCCCCCGGGTCCGGGACTTTAAAGGGGTCGATAGGAATGGGTTCGATGGCCGGGGGAATTTAAACTTTGGGTTAGATGAGCAGTTAATCTTCCCAGAGGTGGATTACGACGATATTTTGAAAGTTCACGGGATGAATATCGCTATTAACACCACCACTGAAGATGACCGGCAGGCGTTCCGGTTACTGGAACTGCTGGGATTCCCATTCACAAAAGGAAATTGAAATGGCGAAAAAGAGTTGGATTGCAAAAAATAAACGGCCTCCAAAATTTAAAGTCCGGGCTTACACTCGGTGCAAAATTTGCGGGAGAAGTCGGTCTGTCTATCGGGATTTTGGGATTTGCCGGGTTTGTCTCCGGAAGATGGCCAACGAGGGGCTCCTCCCCGGGGTTAGAAAAGCAAGTTGGTAAAAGGATTGGGAAATGATGAACGATTTGATTGCAGATGGGTTGACGCGGATTAGAAACGCCTCGATGAGGGGGCTGGACAAAACTACCCTTCTCCACTCCAAACTGATGGAGGGGATTGTAAAAATTTTAAAGGAGAAGGGGTACATTGAAGATTACCGGGTTGAGTCTGATAAAAAAGTACCCCAAAAGAAAAGTATTGTTGTAACACTGAAATATGATGAGTATGGAGAACCGGTAATCCATGAGCTGACCCGGATTTCCAAACCTGGCCGGCGGGTTTACCGGGGGTATAAAGAGGTTCGAAACTTTAAAAATGGGTATGGAGTAATGATTTTGTCGACAAATAAAGGGATTCTCCCCAATGACGAGGCCTACCGGTTGCAGGTAGGGGGGGAAGTACTCTGCACAGTCTGGTAATTTTTTAAAAGAAAGGGTGTCAAATGAGTCGGATTGGAAAACTGCCCGTAAAGTTGGTCGGTGGAGTCACTGCCCAACTTGAAGGGGATAAATTGGTAATCTCAAAAGGGAATGACCGGCAAGTAATCGATACACGGGGGGTAGTTGAGGTAAAAATTGAGGGGGATACCCTTACCTTTGCCCCCAAAGAGAATAGCAAATTTGCAAAAGCGATGTGGGGGACTGTTCGGGCATTGGCGGCCAATGCGGTTGAAGGGCTCACAAAAGGGTTTGAGAAAAAGTTGGAGATTAACGGGATTGGGTACCGGGCCAATATGCAGGGGAATAAGTTGGTCCTCCAAGTTGGATTCTCCCACCCAGTTGAGTATCCGGTCCCAGAGGAAATTCAAATTACAGTGGAGCGAAATATTATTACTGTAAAAGGGAGCGATAAGCAGAAGGTGGGTCAAACTGCCGCAGAGATTCGGGCTATCAAGAAACCTGAACCTTACAAAGGTAAGGGTATTAAATATGTGGATGAGGTAATTATCAGAAAAGCTGGGAAAACAGCTAAAAAATAGGGGTGAAAGATGAGAAGAAGTAAAGAGCTTAAAAAACGGGATATTCGCCGGAAAAAGCGGAAATTACGAATTCGGTTCCGGGTGTTGGGGAATAGCGAAAACCCCCGAGTCTCAATTAAAAAAACAAACCGGTATTTAATTGTTCAAGCGATTGATGATACAAAAGGGCACACATTGGCCTTTATCAATAGTGGCCATTTGAAAGAGAAAATCCCCGCAAATAAAGAGGGGGCTAAGAGGGTCGGAGAGCTCTTTGTGGAGAAGTTGAAAGAGGCAAATATTACAACTGTAAAACTTGACCGGAATGGGTACAAATACCACGGAGTAGTGGCAGTTTTTGCCGATACACTCCGGGAAAATGGGATTAAATTATAAGGACGGAGTATGGGACGGAAGAGAGATAAGACAATTGTGAGACCCCACGAAGTGAATAAAGAGGAGTTTGAAGATATCGTTGTAAAAGTGGGCCGGGTTGTAAAGGTTGTAAAAGGGGGTCGACGGTTTCGGTTCAATGCACTGGTGGTGGTTGGAAATCGGAAGGGGATTGTTGGAATTGGAACTGGAAAAGCGAAAGAGGTTCCAGACGCAATTCGGAAAGCGAAAGAGGATGCTTTTAAGAATCTCCACCGGATTGAGGGGATTCACGGGAACACTATTAACCACGATGTAATTGCTAAATTTAAAGCTTCAAAAATTTTGTTAAAACCGGCCTCTGAGGGGACTGGATTGATTGCCGGGGGGGCAGTTCGGCCGGTTCTAGAGTTGGTAGGGATTAAAGATATCCTCTCTAAATCTTTGGGGAGTAACAACCCCCACAACTTAACCCGGGCAACTTTAAAAGCCCTGTTAATGATTAAAAGTGCAAAAGAGCGGGACAACACTTTTGTTCAAGAGTTTCAGAAATCAGTAGAGGAGTAGGAGATGGCCCTTCAAAATTTGAAACCAGCTGAAGGTTCCACCCATAATCGGAAAAGAGTGGGACGGGGACAGGGGAGCGGATATGGAAAAACCGCTGGCCGGGGGCAAAAGGGGCAAAAGGCCCGGAGTGGGTATTCGGTAAAACGGGGATTTGAAGGGGGGCAAACACCTCTCCAACGGCGGTTGCCGAAGGTGGGGTTTAAAAGTCGCCGGGAGAAGCCCCAAGCAATCAATGTTGACCGGATTACAGCTATTAAAGAGTTGGAAGTAATTACAATGGAGACCCTTGGGCAAGTGGTCAAAATTAAATCTAAGCGGGTAAAATTGATTGGGACCGGGGCAAAAGATTTACGGGAGAAGATTAAAGACAGCAATATTACAACCTCTGGAAAGTAGAGATGGGAACCCTCGGAAAAAAAATCCTCATTACACTGGGGTTACTGGCTATCTACCGGGTGCTGGCCTATGTGCCAGTGCCGGGGGTCAATTTGGAGATAATTGCCCAGTTTTTCCAAAGTCATACGAAAGATGCATTGGGGCTTTTAAATATGTTCAGTGGAAATGCGGTAAAACAGATGAGTATTATCGCATTGGGGGTGATGCCCTATATTACCGCTTCAATTATTATGGAATTAATGGCTGCCACTTTTAAACAATTGGGAGAGTTAAAAAAAGACTCCCAGGGGTTTCAAAAGTATATGCAAATAATTAAATATGCGACTGTAGCAATAGCCTTTGTCCAAGCAATTGGTATCTCCATCGGCCTTACCCATATGACTGGCCCAAATGGGGTAAGTGCGGTAATGATTGACACCGTTACTTTTGTAACTTTATCGGCCTTCTCAATGTTGGGGGGGACAATGCTCCTAGTCTGGATTGGGGAGCAGATTACTGAACGGGGGATTGGGAACGGGATTAGTTTAATTATCTTCGCCGGGATTGTTAGCGGAATCCCAGCGGCTATTCAAAATTTAATCCAATTGGTGGACACTGGGGATTTAAGCCCCATAGGGCTCTTCCTAATTTTGGCGATTGTAGTAGCAGTAATTCTATTTATTATCTATGTGGAGTTGGGGGAGCGGAGAATTCCAGTCTCTTATCAGAAAAAAATTTTAATGCAACGGCGCTTCACCCGGTTGATGAACTATATCCCAATTAAGGTCAATTTAAGCGGGGTAATTCCCCCAATTTTCGCTAGTGCACTAATGATGGCCCCATTGACAATTTTAAGTGGGGCGACAAACCCCTTACTGGTCTCAATCCGGGACTTTTTGGACCCAAATGGGGTTCCATTCCATGTTATTGAGTTCTTTTTAGTAATCTTTTTTGCCTACTTCTATACCAGTATTGTTTTCAATGGAAAAGAGATTGCCGAAAATCTGAAAAAGCAAGGGGGATTTATCCCGGGAATCCGGCCGGGGGAGCAGACCGCCAAATTTTTAAATCAAGTGGCCAGTAGGCTTACCTTTTGGGGGGCCCTCTATTTGGGAGCGGTCACTCTTCTCCCATGGCTCTTTATTAAATTTGCCGGGGTTAGCTTCTACTTTGGAGGAACCGCAGTATTAATCGTGGTTCAAGTGGCAATTGACACGATGCGAAAAATCCAAGCCCAAATTTTAATGGAAAAATACAATACCCTCTCTGCAACGGGGCTTTAATGGTCCCCCTTTTCCCTTCTCCCACCACTTTCGGAACTGGAGTTGAGGATGGCAATTCCTATTAGAAAACCGACTGAAATTGAAAAATTGAAAATCCCCGGTCGGATTGTCGGGGAGACCCTTCAACTATTGAAGGAGGAGGCAAAACCGGGGCGAACTCCCCTGGAGCTCTCCCTTTTGGCAGAGGAGTTTATCCGGTCCAAAGGGGGTCGCCCCTCTTTTAAAGGGCTTTATGGATTCCCTGAGGCAGTCTGTATCTCTCGGAATGGGGTAATAATCCACGGAATCCCCGATGAGGAGCCTTTAAAAGAGGGGGAGATAGTTGGATTTGATGTTGGAGTTGAGGTGGATGGGTGGTACGGGGATGCTGCTATTACAATTGGAATTGGAAAAATTCCCCCCCGGTATCAGCGGATGATTGAGGTGGCAAAAGGGGCCCTCTATCACGCAATTGGAAATATCCGGGTCGGGATGAGGTATAAAGAGATTTCCAAATTGATAGAGGAGTATATTCGGGGCCACGGGTTTGTCCCGTTGAAAGGGTATAGTGGCCACGGAATTGGTCGGCGTCCCCACGAAGAACCCCAAATTTTAAATTATGTGGAGGGGAAACCGAAACAGGGGGAAAAAGTGAAAAATGGGCATGTATTCTGTCTAGAGCCGATGATTTGCCACGAGAATGGGGAACCAATTTTGGGGACAAATGGGTGGGATGTCTATTGCGGGGACGGGAAAATAGGAGTCCACTATGAGCATCAGGTGGCTATTTTAAACAATAAACCTATCATTTTAACGGAGGTGTAAATGGGCGGAAAAGATGTATTGGAACTGGATGGAGTAGTTACTGAAGCGTTGCCAAATGCGATGTTCCGGGTAAAATTGGAGAAGTTGAATAAAGAGATTTTGTGCCATATCTCTGGAAAAATTAGAATGAATTATATTCGAATTGTTCCGGGAGACCGGGTAAAAGTGGAGATAAACCCCTACAGCTTAGATAAAGGAAGAATTGTCTACCGCTACAAATAACCTCTTTTTTTTAAAAGGGGGAAGGGGAATTGGAAATTTTGGAATTTTTATTCATATGGAAAGAGAGGGACTTCTCTTTCTTTCTCTTCTCAATGGAGCTAAATCAGAATGATGGGATGGGGATAAATTTGGAACTCTGCTAGTAACGATTTTAAAAATCGATACCTAAAAAGTAGCGATAGCCAAGCTACTCAGCAACGATAATCAAATTGAAAAGAGGGATAGGCCATTGTAACTCAGGAAGGTAGGTCGAGAGAGGAGCGATAAAGCAGGAAGCCCTACTTTATTTCCGTTGATAAAAAGTCGATATAGACCAGAAATGGTAGAGTTGCTATTTCCCTTTTCCTCCTCTAACGGAGAAGAGGGGAAGGAGATGGGGGGGGAGGGAGTTTAAGTCGGAGGGGTAGTTGATATTTATTAGCATTTTTGAGGGGATTGGAAGGGTAGGGGCTATTTTTTGGAGTCGAAGGTCCCCCCGGGCCCGGCGACGGAGTTTTCCCAAATCTCGTCGTCTGAGATAGACCCCAATTAACGGATTTCCCTCGGCAACCCGATTACTCCGGAGGAGCCGTCCCAATTGGTATCCCCCAATTAAAGGGGTATCCGCTGCGATGACAACGATTTTCCGATGTTTTTGGAGGAGCTCGATTATTGGGAAAATTGGGGCGTACTTCCTTCCCCTCTCCCGGTAAAAAGGGACCCCCCTAAATTTCCGCTTTTTAGCGACAAAAATTGGATTTTTAAAGCTTTCCCTCAATCGATACCGGAGATACTTATAGAAGAGACGGGTTTTATCCCTCCCAAACCGGGAGGAGCGTCCCCCAGCTAAAATGTAGCAGTTGACTATAAATATTGTTACTCTCCAGTTGGATTATCCAACGCTTCCAGCAGATTTGGATGGGCAAAATTGGGATGGATGTAGTCGTTGTGGCACTTGGTACAGCTAACCTCTTCCCCTGCCTTTTTCGGTTTCCAGTAGAACTCTTTATGAATATATTTAATATTCTCAGCCAGCCCAGACTCTTCATCGATATTTTTAATCCCCTCGTGACACTTCAGGCAGGCGGAGTCGTAGACATACTCACCCATCCGCCAGAAATTCTCTTTAAAATCCACTCTATCGATAATTCCAGCGTGAGCCAACCCATCCCGCATTCCACTCATCCCTTTATGCCAAAGATAGCCAATCAGAGAATCGTGGGGCAAATGGCAATCGGTACAGTGGTGGGCCGCAAATCCGACCCGATTAT
>JBDONQ010000220.1:0-9074 GCA_039831255.1 Campylobacterales bacterium | reverse complement strand
TCCACCCGGTTTTGGAGGAAGAGCTGATTGGAAGGGGATTCCAAAATCCACTGGCGAATTACCGGGGGAAGGGTTAAAAATTTGGGGTGCCGTTGGAGGAGTTGCTCTTTCCGGTGTCGCCGTTGAACTTCACTCAATAGTTCCCGATTGGAGAGGAGCTCGGTGGTATTTAAGTAGAGGGTTGTTAAAAGGCGGAGTTTAAAATTGGTCAAAACCCCCGGTCCTACGGCCCCGGTATCGGCGAGGGTCAATAGAAAAAGTAGTTTCAAAAAGAGGGGTTCCTTTACAACCTCCCCAAATAGGAGAAGGACTCTATCATTATAGATATCTTCCTTTTGGGCGATTTGGGACATCAATGTGTGGTGCCGGACTAGCCGGGCCACTATCTCCACCTCCTCCTCCGATAACCCCAATTGCCGGCAGAAGTGGCGGGCAATCCGAGCTCCTACAATTGAATGGTCCTCCTTTAACCCTTTTCCAATGTCGTGGAGGAGAGCCGCCAATTTTAAAACTATCCACTCCCTCTTCCCCAATTGGGAAGCAATCTGCCGGATTAATTGGGACTCACTCCCCTTTAACCCCTCCACCTCTTTTAATGTGTAGAGGGAGTGGATATCCACCGGATAGTGGTGGTACCCGTCAAACTGGGCCAAATGTTTTATCCTTTTAAAAGGGGGGATTAATTTTTCCAATAGCCGGGCTTTGTAGAGGAGAATCAGTTTTGGATAACTTTTACTTCCCTCCAGGAGCGGTATTAAATGGAGTGGAGTGGGGTGGAACTTCTCAATCGCTGCAACGACGGAAATATCCCCCCGTTCAAAGGAACTCTTCTCCACCACTTGCCACCGCTCCTCCAGTGGCAATAGGGGGTTAAATTTGGCCGATAAAACCCCTTCCACCACCGAAAAACCGGGGGCCACCCTTCCAGCCCGGACTTTTGGGAGGGGGCACCGGCCCCGAAGGTATCCTTTGATAATTTTCCGAATAGTTTTATTGGTAAAAATGTTTATCTCCCAAAGCCGTCCCAACAAATCCCGGATAAATCTCCGCTCCGCTGGCAACCGGGGAGTATCCCGGTACCCCAAATTGAGGGCAATCTCCCGTTGGTACTCCAACCGGACCTCCTCCACTTTCCGTTTTGTCGCTAAATGGAGGTAGACCCTAACTTTAAATAGGAACTCCAAACTCTCCCGGTACCGGCTATACTCCTTCTCAGTAATAAAGTTGGGGACCAAATAGCTACTGTTGGGATAGTTAAAGAGGGTTTTTACAATCCAGTAGAGGGTGTTGGCATCCCTAATTCCCCCGGCCCCCTCTTTAATATTGGGTTCCATTGAAATTGGGTATTTTCGGTGCCGGTTTAAATAGATTCGGTAGAGCTGTTGGAAATAATCCCGGCGATTGGTGTGTCTCAACCGGGAGAGCTGGTTCTCTGCCTTCGCCCAGAGAAGTTTTGACCCTCCAATAAATCGGCTCTCCAATAGGGAGGTTCTAATTGTAATATCGGAGAGTCCCACTTCCACCAACTCCCCCACTTGGTGGACCCGGTGCCCTACCCGCAACCCCAAATCCCAAACCATTTGAATAAAATTTTCCAGTAGATGCTCCAAATTGTATCCGGGGACCTCCTCGTAGAGGAGCATTAAATCGATATCGGAGTAGATTGAGAGTTGTTCCCGGCCATAACTGCCGAGGGCTACGATTCCAATCGGGATTTGACTTAAAAGGGGCCGGTATTCCCGGAAATTTTTCTTAAGCAGATATTCGTAAATTAACCGGATCATTTGGTCCATCTGCTGAGTCTGCTTCACAAAAAAATCTTTTCCCCCCTCCACCCGCCTCCTCTTAATCCCCTCCTGGATAGCTCTTCTAATCTCCCGGGTTATCTCCAAATCGTTATTGGAGGTGTAAATCAGTTCCCGTAATCTCTTTATCCTCTCCATTCTCATCCTTTTGACCCCCCCTTTCCAGTTGGAGCAGCTCCCAAAGGGCAAATTTCAACGGGGTTAAATTGAACTGGGTTGCCCCACTAATTGGGAGAACAAAAAAAACCTCCCGGCAGTGGCACGGATAGGTGGGGTTAGCCCCCCATTTTTGGGGGGTGGGGGGGTAACCCAACCGCTCCAACACTTCCCTTACTTTAGAAGGGGAAACAGTATCCACTTTATTGAATCCAATCCCAAACCGTCGACCGGCCAATTTGGGGCTATACTTTTCCAACTCCCGCCGGAGGGTTTTAAACTGGTAAACTGGGTCCCGGTAGGAGCTAAGGTCCAAAAGGTATAGAATTACCCGGGTTCGCTCAATATGCCGGAGAAACTCCAGCCCCAACCCTTTCCCTTCGCTGGCCCCCTCAATAATTCCGGGGATATCAGCCATTACAAAGGAGGAACCCTCCCCCACCTCCACAACCCCCAATTTTGGGGTAAGGGTTGTAAATTCGTAGTTGGCAATTTCAGGCCGGGCGTTGGAGAGGGCTGAGATTAATGTCGATTTTCCCACATTTGGAAACCCGACCAGCCCCACATCCGCAATTAACTTTAGCTCTATAACCACATCCAACTCTTCCCCCTCCTCTCCCGGTTGGGCGTACCGGGGAACCTGATTCCGAGCCCCTCGGAAGTGCCAATTCCCCAAGCCCCCCTTCCCTCCCCGGAGGAGGACCCGTCTCTCCCCGGGGGTTGTCAACTCCAATAAAACCTCCCCACTCTCCCGATTCTTCACAATTGTCCCGGGGGGAACCGGAATTACCAAATCTTCCCCATCGGCCCCATGTTTTTTCTTCCCTTCTCCCGGTCGACCATTTTTCGCCTTTAAAATCCGCTTCCCCTTTAAATGGGCCAATGTGTCGGTATTGGGGTCGCACAGGAGGACTATATCCCCCCCTTTCCCCCCATCCCCTCCGTCGGGGCCCCCTTTTGGAATAAATTTCTCCCGGCGGAAACTGACACAACCGGCCCCCCCTTTCCCAGCTTTTAACTTTAGCTCTACCCGATCCACAAACATCTACTCCCCTTTTGCCAGAGAAGGGGCAATCTCCCGGAATGTGTTAACTGTCCGTTGGATATCCCCCTCCTCCATCGGGGTACAGATAAAGCCGGTCTCATACGGGGATGGGGCAAAGTAGAATCCCCTCTCCAACATTTTTCGGTGGAATTGGGCGTAAAGCTTCCGGTTGGAGTTTTGGACATCTCTAAAATTTTTTGGGCGGGTTTCGGTGAAGAAAAACCCAAACATCGATCCGACATAGTTAAAAGTAAATGGAATTTCCGCCTCTTTTGCAATTAAATTAAACCCTTCCATCAACCGGCGACTCCGCTCCTCCAACTGGCGGAATAGTTCCGGTTCCCGCTTCAATTTCCGGATGGCCGCCAACCCCGCTGCCATTGCCACCGGGTTTCCACTGAGGGTTCCCGCTTGATAGACCGGCCCCTCTGGGGAGAGCAACTCCATTATCTCCCGGCGCCCGGCTACCGCCCCCACCGGCATTCCTCCTCCAATTACTTTTCCAAATGTCACTAAATCCGCTTCAATCCCGTAAATATCGAAACTCCCCCGGAGGGAGGCCCGGAAACCGCTCATCACCTCATCAAAAATTAAAACTGCATTGTGTCGACTACAGAGGCTTTTCAAATCCCGGAGGAAAAGGGGGTTCCCGGGAATTAATCCCATATTTCCGGCAATTGGCTCAATAATTACGGCCCCAATATCCCCCTCTTCAAAAGCTCTCTCCACCGATTCAATATCGTTGTAAGTGGCCAAATAGGTGTGTTTTGTGCAGTCGGCGGGAATTCCCGGGGAGGAGGGGGTTCCAAAGGTGGCGGCCCCGCTCCCAGCTTGAACCAGTAGGGAGTCGCTATGGCCGTGGTAACACCCCTCAAATTTTAAAATGTCATCCTTTCCACTGTAGGCCCGGGCCAGCCGAATTGCACTCATTGTCGCCTCTGTCCCGGAGTTTACAAATCGGATTAAATCCAGATGGGGGAAGAGCTCCAACACCTCCTTTGCCAACTCTATCTCTAGCTTCGTGGGGGCCCCAAAACTGACCCCTTTTTGAACCGCTTTAATAATCTCCTCCTCAATCTCCGGGTCCCGGTGACCGAAGATTAACGGACCCCAACTCTGGACAAAATCCAGATATTTCCGCCCGTCGGTGTCGTAGATAAACTGCCCCTCCCCCCTATCAATAAAGGGGGGTTCCCCTCCGACGCTTTTAAAAGCCCGAACTGGGGAGTTAACCCCTCCAACAATGTATCTCCGCGCCTCTTCAATTAAACCCATCTAAAACCCCTTTTTGCTAAAATTATAGTAAAAAAAGGGTTCCCCGATGATAGATGTAAAAGTTGTGGAGAAGTTGGAGGAGTTGGCACTGGTGGAGGTGGAGGATAAACGGAGAATTGCAGAAGAGCTGGGGGAGATAGTTCAATTTGTAGAGATTTTAAATCAATTGGACCTCTCGGAAATACCCCCTACCTTCTCCCCATTGGAGAGCCCAACCCCCCTCCGGGAGGATACCCCAATCCGGAGTGGAGTAATTGAGAAAGTGTTGGAGAACGCTCCAAAAGTGGAGGGGCACTTTTTTATAGTCCCCCAGATTATTGAGTAGGAGCCCCCGATGGCCGGCTACACACTGGAACAGTTGCTGAAGAGTATTAAAAAGCACGGGGGATCCGACCTCCACTTAAATGTTGGGAACCCCCCCCGACTTCGGAAGAGTGGAAAACTGAAACCCCTAAAACTCCCCCCATTGACCAATCAAGATGTAATTGACCTCTGCTACTCGGTTTTAAATGAGAAACAGAAGGTCCAGTTTGAGAGTGAATTGGAGCTGGATTTCTCATTCGATATTCCGGGGGTCTCCCGGTTCCGGGCAAACTACTTTTTTGAGCGGGAACATATGGCAGCAGTTTTCCGAATTATTCCGGAACGGCCGTTAACACTGGATGAGATTAATGCCCCAAAAATTTTCCGGGAGATTATTAAACGGGAAAAGGGGTTAATTTTGGTAACCGGGCCTACCGGGTCTGGGAAATCTACCACAATGGCTGCAATGATTAACGAGATAAATGAGCTTTACTACAAACATATTTTAACAATTGAGGACCCGATAGAGTTTGTCCATCAACACAAAAGGTCTCTGGTCTCCCAACGGGAGGTGGGCCGAGATACTAAAAGTTTCGCCCGGGCATTGAAAGGGGCCCTCCGGCAAGACCCGGACATTATCCTAATTGGGGAGATGCGGGATAAGGAGACAATCGGGGCAGCAATTACCGCAGCTGAAACAGGTCATATGGTTTTTGGGACCCTCCACACCAACTCAGCGGCCCAGACAATTAACCGGATTATCAATGTCTTCCCGGCGGAGGAGCAGGCCCAAATCCGGACCCAGCTCTCAATGGCTCTATTGGCAGTAATTGCCCAAGTGCTAGTTCCAAAGCGGACTGGAGGCCGGGTTGCGGCCCAAGAGATTTTAATTGTGAACCCGGCAATTTCCAACCTAATCCGGGAGAATAAAATCCAGCAAATCTACTCCCAAATGCAAATGGGGCAACAGGCCACCGGGATGCAAACAATGAACCAAGCGTTGGCCAATTATGTGAATAAAGGAGTCGTGGATAAAGAGGTGGCCCTTTCCTACTCCACTAAACCGGATGAACTCCGGAAAATGATAGGGTTATAGTGGCGGAAAAGGTGAAAAAAGGGGGAAAGAGCCCCCATCCAGACCTTCTCCTCTCCAACTACGATTTTAACCTTCCGGAGGAGTTAATTGCCAAATATCCGGCCAATCCCCGGGATTCGGCCCGGCTACTAGTCTATAACCGGAAAAATGGGGAGATTCGGGAGGGGATTTTCCGTAATTTGTTGGAATTTCTCCCGGAAGGGGTCCATTTTATTTTCAATGACACAAAAGTTGTGAAAGCCCGGCTCTATGGCCGAAAAGAGACCGGGGGGAGAGTGGAGTTACTGTTAAATCGACCGGTTGGGGAAGGGCTCTTTTCAGTCTATATTCGGGGGAAGGTAAGGCCGGGGGTGAAACTTCTATTTGGGGAGGGGGAGTTGGAGGCTGAGGTGGTAGAGCTGTTACCCGACGGAGCCCGGTTGGTCCACTTTTGCCACCGGGGGAGGGGCCCCCTCCAATTCCAAGAGCTATTGCCAATTTTGGACCGGATTGGGGAAGTCCCAATCCCTCCCTATCTCCAACGGCCACCGGAAGAGGTGGATATCCGGGAGTATCAAACGATTTTTGCCCGGAAAGCTGGGGCTGTTGCCGCCCCTACCGCCTCCCTCCACTTTACCCCGGAACTGATGGAACAGATTCCCAATAAACATTTTTTAACCCTCCATGTTGGGGCTGGAACTTTTAAGCCGGTGGAGGTGGAGAATATTTTGGATCATCGAATCCATTCGGAATACTACGAAATTCCCCCAGAGACAGCTGAGATAATTAATTTGGATACCCCCCTCTTGGCAGTGGGGACCACCTCAGCCCGGGCAATTGAGTATTGTGCCCGGACTGGGAAGAGGTTTGGGGAGTGTGACCTTTTTCTCCACCCGTTCAATCCCCCAATCCGGATAACCCATCTGTTGACTAACTTCCATCTCCCAAAGTCGACCCTGTTAATGTTGGTGGCCAGTTTTGTCGGCCGGGAGAAGGCGTTGGAGCTTTATCGATACGCAATTGACCGGAAATACCGATTCTACTCTTACGGGGATGGGATGTTAATTCTCTAATTTTCCCAGTTGGAGGAGGTCTGATTAACCCAAAAGGAGAAAAAAATGGACCAGGAGGTAAGGAAGTATTTGGAGGATACTTTAATTGAAGGGAAGGATTTGGAGAAGGGGGAAGGGGAACTTCGCCGGGAGCTGGAGGAGTTGGAAAGGAGAGTGGAACGGTTGGAGCGGTTAATTGGGGAGGGAGCCCAATTTCTCCGACATCTGTTGGGATTTTTACCGGAAGGAGAGGAGGGAAAGGGGGGAGAGGGATTGGAATGGAAAACTTCCCCCACTGGGAAAGGGAAGGTGGAAAAGTTAAGAGGGGAGTTGGAGCGGGAGCGGAAGGAGCGGAAGAGGTTGGAGGAGGAGTTAAAACTCTGTCAACGGGAGAAGGGGGAGATTGAGTTGGAACGGCAGGAGTTGCGGGAGGGGTTGGCCCGGCTAAACCGGGAGTTAAAACCGGTGGTGGAAGAGCTGGAGCGGGAGAATCGGGAGTTAAAAGAGGAACGGAAACTGTTAATTGCCCGGTTGGAGGGGGCAAAAGAGGAGATAACGGAGCTCCAGCAACTCCGGAGTCAGTTGGAGGAGGAGTTGGAGCGGGTTGAGAAACAGCGGAATCATTTAGTCCGCCGGGTTGAGGAGCTGGAGTTGGAGTTGGAACGGGTGGAGGGAAGGTGTGAAGAGCAACTCCGGGGGGTTCAGGGGCGGATTAAAGAGTGGCGCCGGTTACTGTTACCACTGGAAAAATTGGAGCAACTTTTCCAGCAACTCTCCCCCGGCTACCGGGAGCGGTTGGGGATAAGGGGGGATAAATTGACCAAATTTGCTTGGGGGATTCGGAACTACCCCCTCCTCTGGGAGAGAGCCTTTGAGCTACTGAAACGGGAGGGGGTAAAATCCCCAGACTTTCTGACAATGAGGGAAATTCTGGAGTTACTGTTCCCTTACTATCAGCAGATTGAGAATTTGGAGAAAGTGGTTCCGGCAAAAGGGGCCCCTTTTGTTGGGAGCTGGATGAACCGGGGTCCCGACTCTCCGAAGGAAGGGGTTGTAGAGGAGACCCTGCTCTTTGGATTTAAAAAACGGCTCTCTTCGGAACTCCTCCGGAGACCGGTTGTAAAATTGGAACGGAGGGAAAATTTAGGAGTGGAGGGATTGGAATAGTGAAAAAAGATAAGGGAGAGGGGGAGAGGAGAGGGAACGTAGAAGGAAAGGGGTAGAGAGTTGTAAGTTAAGGAAGGAGTCCAATTTCTTCTCCACTCCGGGGGAATTCCCTTTTTAATTAAAAGGGTTAAAAGGGGAGGACCGATTTATCGACCCCAATTATTGAAAGAAAAACTGGTGAAAAGGGGATTTAGAAGCCCATTTCCCAAAAAAAAGTTGGTTAATAAAGGGGAGTGGTCCCTAGTAAAACCCTTTAACTTTTTGCCAACCCCAAGTTGGATCCCTTGTTTATTAAATTCCTCGTTTTCGCGTTGGATTTGGAAAAAATCCCCCCGGGAGCTACTCTAGTTAACTCAGAGTAGAGATGAGGTTTCTCCATTTGACGGCAGATTGGTGGCCAATCGGAGAGGTTAACCCCTTGGCATCACTTCACCCCCTTAACTTCCCCTCTCCCATCGAGAATCAACCCTATCTCCCAAAATAATTTGGCCAGTATTAACATCTCTTTTGGAAAGGGTCTCTATTTTTGACAACTTCAAATTTTATTGGAGAGTTTAAAACTCTTTTTTATCTATCCCCCTTTCTTACAAATTTAATCTTTTTATTTAAAATAGGGGGTTATTTTGGAGCTCTTTGGGAAAAGAGGAAAAGGAGAGTTATCGGCGAGTGAGCCGGAACCTTTCAATGTAGAGGGTGTCGATATTGCAATCGATAAAATCTGTAACCGTATCGGTTGGAGTCCGAACAATTTCCGGTCGTGTAGGTTGAATGAAGTGTTTATTACAACCCCAAACCTAGTCAATCTCTTTACCCCTTGAAGGAGTCGATAGTAGGAGGGGTTATCCTCTACAGTTACAAACTGGGGCCGGGCTGTCCCATCGATGTGGATTGCACTGGGAAGTTGGTTCCAAAACTTCCGCTTTATCCGGAATGCAATTGCGATATATTTGTGGTGGAAAGAGGCTTCAAAAAGACGTCCCCGTTCCCCTTCCAAAATGGAGGGGCGAAAGGATTGATAGTTGAGTCTCCGCTTCACGGTGGAGTTAACCCGCCCCTTCGTCTCAGGTCTCTGGAAATCCGGTGAGCTACCCCGCCTTAAAAGGTGGGGCTTCCTGCTTCACAGGTAGATGACTAGTCTGTATAAACAGACCCCGCCAGAGCTACCTCCACAGCCATTAATTCGGACTGCTCCACCC
>JBDONQ010000283.1:0-9075 GCA_039831255.1 Campylobacterales bacterium | reverse complement strand
CACTCTCTCCCCCTTTCCCCCTCCCCTTTTCCACCTGCTTAACTCCGATTAATATTCTTCGATTTGGTTCCCACCAATTTGAACATTCGCTTTTTCAGCGTCAATTTTGGTGTTAGCCCCAGCAGTTGCTGCCTCTACAGTAGAATCTTTAACTTTAGTATTCCCCAAAATCAAGTTGTTACCAATTCCTACATTGCTTTCCTGAGCTTTGATGTCGGTGTCGCTTACTGCAGTTGCAGCACTTACTTGACTATTTTTTACAACAGGCCCATGATGATTTCCTCCCCCTTGCCCAACAACAGCGTTGTTAACTCCGAAAGCCAACCCTGCAACTACTGCCAAAACAGCCAGTTTTTTCATTTGTCCCTCCTTCCATAAGGACTTTGTTTATTGTTGCATTGCAATTATACAGCCGTTAGCTTAATATTTGCTTAATAATGCTAAATAATTCCCATTTCCATCTTCGATAAAATTCAAAGTTAAAAAAAGGGGCTTCACCAATGAACAGAAGACGGGAATTGGAGTTGGCAAAGGAAGTGGGAAAGATTGTCCGACAATTGAGGGAAGAGAATGACCTGACCCAAGAGGAGTTGGCAGAGATGTCTGGGGTTGGAAAGGTGGTAATCTCCCGACTGGAGAATGGGAATACCCGCCAAGTTTCAATCCACTCTTTTGCTAAAATTTTAGATACCCTCGGTTACAAAATGAGGGTAGTCCCCAAATAATTCAATTTAAAAAAATTATTTTTCCAGCGAGTTTTCCCTTTCCCCGTTTCCAAAGAAATGGGAAAACTTCAACCCAACTAATTACTTTCCCCTGCTCCCCTTTTAACAGGGGAAAAGGCCCCTTTTCTCCTCTCTCTCCTGAGGGGGAAAGGCTTTCCATTTTGTAAAGTGGAAATTAAATAAAAGGGTTGGAAATTAAAAATCATCAACATTAAAAAATAATCTAAAAATAATTTTTAGAAGGGAGAATAACAAGGTAACAGTTTATCACCAAAAGTCAATAAAAGAGTAAATAAAAAAGCTTTTTTAAAGTAGATAGAAACTACTACTTACATTTTCCTATTTATCCCAAACTGTTAATTATTCAGGTTATTTCTGTTTTATCCCGAAATTTTTTATTTATTTCCAATTACTCGGAACGGTTCCAATTAAAATTGCAAAGTACCCTATCTCTATTTTTTTCTAAAAATATTAAAAGGGGTTCCAAATGGAAAAATGGAAATGGAAAATCTCAATTTTTGTAGTAGGAATAGCTCTGTTTTTGGGAGGATGTGGTCCCCGACAAGAGGAGTTAATCCCCTCTCCCCCTTCTCCCCCTAAAGTGGCCCGGATTGAGGATTTTTCTCTAAATACCTTTTTAAAATTAAAAAAAGTAATTGGAAAATATAGTTATCTCCTCCTCCGATGGGAGTACCCAGAGGATAAACTCTGTTTAGGAGAGATTAAAAATAAGAGTAAAGTGATTCCCCCTTACTTCGATTACTACATCGATTTAAAAGAGTTAATGGGAAACTATCTAATTTTAATCCAACCCCCCACCCACCAATGTGAAGAGATTATCTCTGGAAATGTGGTAGTTGAAACCCTCGGAAGTCAGGGACACCGGTGGGAAGGGGATATTGATAGTAACCAATTTGAGGCAAGTGGGATTGGAAGCCGGGAGACCCTCAATGATAAATACCGGATTATGATGAGTTTAACCCTCACCTCCTATCCCAGTTTGGAGATTGATAGTGCGGCCCAAAATGTAATTACCTACCGGGAACGGGAGAAAAGTATCGATTTGGCCATCTCCTTTTTAAACTTTTCAATTGGATATAGCCACGATTTAACCAAAAAGGACTCAATTATCCGAACTTTAAAAGCGTTAGCCGATTTTTCATTAATCCAAATTATCTCAAAAAATTACGCAATTCCATTCTGGTACCTCTACCCCAATCAAACTTTAACCCCCAATCGGGCCCTTTTAATTGCCCAACAGGGGATTTTTGAAAAATACTACATTAAATACACCCACCGGGCTGGGTTGGCTCTGGGAAAAGTCCTCCGGCGGGGGCTGGTAAAACTGTTCGGAGTCTCCCCGGCAAAATTGAAAAAAGAGGTGGAGTGGAAACTGAACCCCTCTTTCAATTTGGCCACTTCCCCAGTGGCAGTGGACCGGAATTGGGCTAAAAAAATTGTGAAAACAGCTAAGGCTCAACAGGGGTATTGCCCCCTCCCCTCCCCAGTTGAGGAGAGGCTCTACCGGGCTACTAAAATCTGTCTTCCCGAGGAGAATCCCAACTTTTTCTCCCGATCCCTCCAATTGAACAGATATGAAGAGAAGATTTTAAAAAGGGTTGTAGCGGGGATTCTCCGGGATAATTTAGTTGCAAACCGGGAAGGATTCCCCCTCTTCTCTGGAGATGGTCTCCGGTACCGGATTGGGAAACAGGAGCACCTCTACATTTTACTGGAGAAGCCGTTGGCCCAACGGCTTTTGGAACTCTCCCAACGCCCCTTCTCCCAATTGAGCCAATCTGAAAAGGAGGAGTTAATCGCCCTAATTATTACCGCTACAAACCCTTTAATCCCCCCCTCCCTCTACCATCGGTACTGGGGGCTGTCCAATCAGTAATAGTATAATTGCCGGCAAAAAGGGGTTCCAATGGGAAAAATGTGGGACGGCCGGTTCCAGGAGGGAAGTGCAAAGTTGTTGGAGGAGTTCAACGCCTCCCTACCCTTCGACCAGGAGCTCTACCGGGAGGATATTGAAGGATCTATCGCCCACGCCCGGATGTTGGGAGAGCAGGGGATTTTAACCCCCGATGAGGTGGAAGCGATTGAGAAGGGGTTGGGGGAGATTTTAGCGGAGATTGAGAAGGGGGAGTTCCAGTGGCGATTGGAGGACGAGGATATCCATATGGCAATTGAGCGGAGACTAACTGAGTTAATTGGAGAGCCCGGGAAAAAACTCCACACCGGCCGAAGCCGGAATGACCAAATTGCCCTCGATTTCCGCCGGTGGGTTCTCCGACAGAACCGGCTGTTCCAGAGACTTTTAATCGGGTTAATAGAAGTATTGGTCCAGTTGGCCGAAGAGCACCGGGAGACAATTTTGCCGGGGATGACCCATCTCCAGCACGCCCAACCAATTACTTTTGGGTACCATCTCCTCGCCTACGCCCAGATGTTCCGCCGGGACCTTCTCCGGTTTCAGGAGAGTTACAACCGGAACAATTTAAACCCGCTGGGATGTGCCGCTTTAGCTGGAACCCCCCACCCAATTGACCGGTTTAAAACAACTAAGATCCTCGGCTTTAAAGCCCCAACTCCCAACTGTTTAGACACAGTGAGTGACCGGGATTTTGCCCTAGAACATCTATTCAATATTGCTATGCTCTTTATGCATATGAGTCGCCTCTCAGAGGAGTTGATTCTCTGGAGCTCCCAAGAGTTCCAATTTATAACAATTGCCGACCGGTACGCGACTGGGAGTTCAATTATGCCCCAGAAGAAAAACCCCGATGTCCCAGAGCTAATCCGGGGGAAAACAGGTCGGGCTTACGGCAATTTAGTCGCCCTATTTACCACAATGAAAGGGCTTCCGCTAGCCTACAATAAAGATTTGCAAGAGGATAAAGAGGTGGTCTTCGACTCCAATCGGAATGGGCTAATCTCCCTAAAAATTTTAAAAGAGGTGTTGGCAACCCTCCAGGTGAATCGGGAACAGATGTACCGAGCAACCCAAACTGGCCATATAACTGCCACCGATTTGGCCGACTACTTAGTCCGGAAAGGGGTCCCTTTCCGGGAAGCCCACCGGATTACCGGCCGGGCTGTGGCGGAAGCGGAGAGGAGGGGGGTCGATTTAAGCCAACTGCCATTGAAAGTTTTAAAAGGGCTGGATCCCAAAATTGGAGATGATTTGGACCTGTCAGTGGAGGGGGCGGTAGCCAGTCGCCGGAGTTACGGGGGAACCTCTCCGGCTGAGGTGGCCCGGCAAATTGAGGAGTTAAAAAAGTGGCTCTCTAACCTACCTGAAAAAGGGGAATCCAATTACAGAGAGGGAGGTACAGATGGAAAGAATTAAAGTAGCAGTTCCAGTGGAGGGGGAAAATCTCAAAATTGTGACCAGAACTGGAAGGGCCCCCTTCTTCGCAATTTTTGAAGTGGAACCGGAAGGGGTCCAATTTTTGGAGTTGCGGGAGAATGGCCACGCCCGGGAGCACGTTGGAGAGGAGCACGGTAAGGGAACCCCAGAACCCCATACTGAGCAGGAGATTGAGCACCACCGGCACCATTTAAAAAAGGTCCAATTGGGGGAATGTAAATATATCTTAGTCCGAGGGTTGGGGCCCAATATGCGGGACGCCCTCTCCCGGGAGGGGATTACCCCGATTAAAATCTCTAAGAAAGATGGAGAGCGGGCAGACCAAGTGGTGGCCCTCTACCATCCCCGCCTATTGGCTGGGCTTTTTTAACCCCTTTTGGGGTTTTGCTCCTCAAAAGGGGAGGGGAAATATCTGAAAGTGGGGGAAAGGGGTTTTCAACTTTTCAGTTTCCAACGGGTTAGGGAAGGAGACTCTCCTCTTCCACTGGATTAGAGCCCCAATTGGAGAGTTGGAAAATTACTACCAAACTGGTTTGGAAAGGCTAGGCTAAATAGTAACGGGAGATAAAGGGGCGGGCAAATTTTTGATTTATCTCTTTCTCCAAATTTTCGATAATTTCTACCCCTTCATGGGTCACCTCATCGAAATGGAGCATCGCCCCTTTTACCCCCAAATTGGTCTCCAAGTAGACTGCCACTTTCCCATTTACAAACTCCCCCAGCCAAAAATCGACAATCTCAGGGTATTTTCGCTGAATCTCCTCCACCACCAGTTTCACCTGCTGTCCAATCCGCATCGCCTCAATCAGTTGATTTATCCTCTGCAGCAACTCCCCCGCTTTTTGAAAAACCCACTGGAGTTGCTGTCTAAATTTGGGGGTCAATCCGAACCTCTTCAGTAAAATCTCTATCTTTTTTTTAATCCGTTCCAGTAGTTTCCGCTTCTGTTGGAGGGCGATATAAATCTGAGGGTTTCGGGCCTCATCAATTGCCAACTCCATAAACTCCCGCTGGGGGTGGTAGAGTATTGAGTCGGCGTAACTGATACTCCACTGGAGCCGTTTTAAACTCTCCTTTGCGGAGGGGAGATTCCGCTTACGCCAGTTGGAGTAAAACTCCTCCAAAAGCCGGTTAATCTCCTCTTCAGGGTAGATTGAAAAACTTAAAACTGAGAGTAGGTGGTATTTGGCATTCCCCTGCTTTGACCCGTAAAGGTGAATAAAGTCCATCTGCTCTCCTTTCACATCGATGGCCGGGGGATTGGGATAGAATACAAGTTATTAAACCACCAAAATATTAAAAAAGAGTGGCAATAGAAAGGGGGCCGATGTTTCAACGGCAAATCGAGGTAATTGGAGAGAGTGGTCAGCGGAAACTGGCGGAGAGTCGGGTACTAATCGTAGGAGCAGGGGGTTTGGGGTGCTCCCTAATCTCCATTTTAGGGTGTATTGGATTGGGGGAGATTGTAATTGTGGACCCAGATTTTGTGGAATCCCACAATCTTCACCGGCAACTACTCTTCCGACGGGAGGATATTGGGAAGGCGAAAAGCGTAGTGGCAGCTGACCGGGGGAACCGGTGTGGGGTTACAAAATTTACCCCTATTGTGGCCCGGTTGGAGGAAGTGGCGGAGGAGTTGGAGCCGGTGGACCTAATTTTCGATGGGACCGATAATTTTGAGAGTAGGCATTTTATCGATAAAGTTGCAAAAAAGTGGCAAATTCCGTGGATTTTAGCAGGGGTGGAGGAGTGGCGGGGGCAGGTGGCCCTCCTCCGGGAGACGGAGTTGGCCCAGTTCCTATCGGGGGGGGGAGTTGGAGGTAAGGGGCAGTTTCCCCCGGTTGTAACGTTAGTGGCCAGTTTAGGGGCCCAATTGGGGCTAAAGGAGCTGTTGAAAGGACCGTTACCGGAGGAGCTCTTCTATTTGGATGCCCACCAGACCCTCTCCCTTTTAAATTTTAAATTGTAACTTTCACCCCCTCCAGGGGGGAAGGTTTAAATAGATTGGGTTCCAAATTGGGAGGAAGCCCATCACCCCATTTAACATTCCAATTAAATTGAACCGAGGCAACTCCTCTATTCCAATTTTAGCCTCCTTTAAAACCCCCCGCCGGAGAAGTCTCTCCCGGGTAGTCCCCCGCAACAGGGGGGTGGCTGGGGTAATCCAGACCCCTTTCTCCCAATCCCAGAAAGCCAAATTGGAGATTGTGGTATCAGTTACCAACCTGTTTTTTAAAATTATCACCTCATCAGCCCCCTCCCCGTTCCGTTTTAATTCCTCCAATTTCTCCCGATTTGCCCATTTCAAGTGGTAATCCAAATCTCCCACTTCCACCACTTTAAATTTCTGGAATTGCCGGGGTCCCAATCTCTCCAACTCCACTTTAACCTTTGTAGGGGAGTAGAGGACCCGTCCCCGGACCAACTCTCTCCCCGCTGGCCATCGGGAGAAGTAGAGGGTCTCCAGCCCCTTTTTAATCTCCCCCTCCAATTCCCTCAACCGGGAGGGGGTCAGTAACTCCGGCCAAATCTCTCCAACACTCCGGCGAACCCTCTCCCAATGGAACTCCCAAAAGAGGAGCCGACCGTTCCAGACTTGCCCACTCTCCAGTAGAAATTCTCCTTTGGCCACCTCTTCTCCAGTTAAAATTTGGAATTTGATTAAAATTTTAACACTCTCCAATTGGAAGGAGAGAGGAGAGGTGGTAAAATTGGTCAAACCCAATAGAAGGAGAGGAGAATGACCGTAACAGATTTTCTGAAGGAGTGCCGGGAAAAGGGAATTGAGTTTATCGATTTCCGGTTTACCGATATTAAAGGAACTTGGCATCACGTCACCTACGATATCGAGTCGGTAGATGAGGAGATGTTTAACGAAGGAATCTCTTTCGACGGAAGCTCCATTCCAGCGTGGCAGCCGATTAACGAATCCGATATGTTGTTAAAGCCAGATTTGGAGATTGGGACCCATTTTGAAGACCCCTTTACCGCTGACCCAACAATGGTGGTATTTTGCGATGTCTACAATACCGACGGAACCCCTTATGAGAAGTGCCCCCGAAGTATTGCAAAATGGACCCTTCAATATTTGAGAGAGTGTGGAATTGGGGACGTAGCCTACTTCGGCCCTGAAAATGAGTTCTTTGTATTTGATAAAGTAATTATCCGGGATGAGAAAAATTCCCAATGTTACGAAGTGGACACAATTGAAGGGGGGTGGAACGATTTTGAAGCGGAGTTTGGGGATGAGTTGAATATTGGCCACCGGCCCCGGACTAAAGGGGGTTACTTCCCAGTACCACCTACCGATTCAATGATGGACCTCCGAGCCGAAATGGTGAAAGTGTTAAAGCAAATTGGGTTGAAAACATTTGTTCTTCACCATGAAGTAGCCCAAGGACAAGGGGAGATTGGGATTCAGTTTGGAACATTGGTAGAGGCGGCGGACAATATTCAAAAATTGAAATATGTGATTAAAATGGTAGCCCACCTGAATGGAAAAACTGCCACTTTTATGCCTAAGCCGATTTTCGGAGACAACGGAAATGGGATGCATACCCACCAATCCATTTGGAAAGATGGCAAAAATCTCTTCTTCGATCCCAATGGGCCTGAGAAGTTGAGTAAAATTGCCCTCCAATATATCGCCGGGGTATTTGATAATATCGACGCAGTGGCAGCCTTTACAAACGCCTCCTCCAACTCTTACAAACGGCTCCAACCAGGATTTGAGGCCCCAAAAATCTTAGCCTACTCTGGCCGGAATCGGAGTGCCGCTTGCCGGATTCCATACGGGAGTGGTGAGAAGTCGATTCGGATTGAGCTCCGGTTCCCTGACAGCAGTGCCAACCCATATTTGGCCTTTAGTGTCCTGCTATTGGCCGGATTGGATGGAATCCGGAATCAAAAAGAGATTTACGAAGCAGCCCGGGAGCCAATGAATGAGGACCTCTTTGAGTTGAGTCAAGAGGAGATTAAAGCCCGGGGAATTAAAACTATACCCTCAACCCTCCGGGAGGCGTTGTACGGATTGGAAAAAGCGATTGAGGACCCCAACTCCTTCTTGAAGGTAACATTAAAAAATGGGAATCGGGTCTTTAGCGACCTTTTCTTAAAAAGTTATTTGAACCACAAATATGAAGTAGAGCTAATTCCAGTGGAAGGCCGGCCCCATCCATATGAATTTATCACCACATTCTCCTGCTAATCCCCCTTCCAGGGCCCCTTTTCGGGGTTTCGCAGTTGCTAGAGAGTAAAACCCCCTTTTGTATCGGGAACCATCCCACCGTGAACCACTCCGCCTTAAAAGGCGGAGCTTCCTGCTTCACAGGTAGATAACTAGTCTGTATAAACAGACCCCGCCAGAGCTATTTCCACAGGCATAAGCTCGGAGGGTTCCACCCCTACTTGCTTTAGACCCTCTTTTAATAAATTGATTGTGGCATTATAATCTCTATTATGGGTTGTTTTAGATACAGGACAAGCTCATATTCTATCTGATATTATTTTTATACCCCCAAACGATATATAACTTATTTGATAGAAAGAATGTGTTTATCTTAATCAATTCCCTTCGACGTTGACAAATATAGCCCGGGAGCTTTTTGCTTTTGAGTAGAAAATCATTTTTAGCAAAAGTTATTATTCCCTTTTTCTTTTCTTGATAATTTTCTTTAGATAACTTTTCCTTCCTTTCAACTTTTTTTAAATATTTTTTATAACTTGGTTATCACTTGTAATTATAAAGTCGGTTAAGCCTATATCTATTGCTATCACTTTATCTTTATCTTGGAAGCAATTTTTTATATTCATAATAATTCCATATGTTTCCCGATTCTCCTCTTAAAAACCGTTCTTGCTCTTTTGTAGGATAAAATTTAAAACGAATGTTAAGGGGTATAACTTTAACTAAAGAATCCAGATGGAGGAGACGTAAAATATTTTTCAGACGCTCATTTTGTTTCCACTCCAAAATAT
>JBDONQ010000174.1:0-9124 GCA_039831255.1 Campylobacterales bacterium | reverse complement strand
TGACCTCTGGGGAGGAGACTGCCCTCTCCAGCCACCATTGAAGCGGTTCTTGAACCGGGGCCCCAATTCCAAAAATAGTAAACCCGATTAAAAGCCCCCCAATCTTACCAACCTGCCGGCGAAATTTTAAAGAAAGCCCCATTCTGCACCCTTCAACAGGAATATTTTTAGTTATTTTACCAATTGGTAAGTAAATTGGAGAGAATTTATTGGAATTTTTGCTGGGAAAAGGGTCCCAATTGTAAGGGCCCCCTGTCGGGGAGAGGGAAGTTAAAAAGGGAGATTAAAAGAGATATTTAGAAAGGGCCCGGACTCCTCCTCCAGTGTACCGACTTCTAAGCCCCAACTCCACTAACGCCAGTTCGAGGGAGTTAAATATGTAAACCAATTGATTTGGGGTTAGAAATCCCATATTGTTAATTCTAATTAACCGCCCTTTCAACTGATCCTGGCCCCCGGCCACTAAAATCTGGAACTGCTCTTTTAAAATTTTCCGGAGCTCTTCAGCCCTTTCCACCTCAATTGCCACAATCGATTTAGCTGGTGCCTTTGGGTAGATCTTGAGCCCCAACTTCTCCACCCCTTTCAACATCCCCCGGTGCCGGCGGGCCGTAAATTGGTAGTGGTTTTCAAACCCAATCTCCTCCAACTTTTTTAAAACTCTATTAAGGGCGACAATATGCCCTACCGCCGGGGTAAAAGCGGTGGTCCCCTCCTGTTGCTTTTCCAACTCCACCCCCAAATTGAAGTAGAATCCCCTCCCTTTTCCAATCCGCTCCCGACCCAACTCTGAAATCCCCAACATCGCCAACCCGGGGGGGAGCATAAAAGCCTTTTGACTCCCCCCAATAATTATGTCGATATTGGTAGTATTAATCTTTTCCACCCCTAATGCGGTAATCCCGTCGGCAATTACCAGCACCTCCGGTCGCAACTCCTTCACCCGCCGGGCAATCTCCTCCACCGGGTGCCGGAGCCCCCCGGAAGACTCGGAAATTTGAATCATAACCCCGTCGTAATCCCCTTTTTGAAGCTCTTCAGCCACTTGGTCCGGATCCGCCGGGGTGTCCCAAGGGTATTTCAACTCTTTAAATGGAATATTGAAACTGGCACAAATTTTCCCCCACCTCTCCCCAAACTTCCCACTATTAATTACCAGTCCCCTCCGCTGGACCCCATTTAGAACCGCCGCCTCCATCCCTCCAGTCCCAGAGGAGGCTAAAAAGACCCCGTAAGGCATTTTTGTCAACAGTTTCCACCGGGTTAATGTATCGACAAAGAGCTCCCGGAACTCCGGGGTCCGGTGATGGAGGGTCTCTCCCAAAAAACTCTCCCGGACAAAGAGGGGAATCTCAACTGGTCCCGGGGTTGCTAAAATCATCTCTCCTCCTTTCCAAAATCACTTTTTCCCTTCCCCCAACTCCTTCAACTCCCGACGAATCTCTGCGACAATCCGCTCCACAGAGAAACCGTAGGCCCGGTACACCTCAGCCCCCTTTCCACTGGCCCCAAACCGGTCGATATTGAAAACCCTATCGGCGTATTTGTACCACTCAAATCCCCGATTTGCCTCAATTCCGTAAACCCGGCCGGTGAACAGCTCCCGTTTAAACTCCTCCGGTTGTTCTTCCAGCAGGTCGAAACAGGGGACACTGACTACCCGGCAGTCCAACTCTTCAGCCACTTGAAGGGCCAATCCTACCTCACTCCCGGAGGCCAGAAGGGTTACCGGGGTCTCCCCCTCCCGTAAAATGTAGGCCCCCCGGCTCAAATCTATGTAAGTGGGGGTTAAATTTTTCACCTTTTGCCGGGTTAATGCAAAGGCGACCGGCCCCTCCAACCGGAGGGCAACCCGCCAACAGTTCAAATTCTCATTGGCGTCGGCAGGTCGGAACAGATAGAGATTTGGAATTGCCCGGAGGGAGGTTAAATGCTCCACCGGTTGGTGGGTAGGGCCATCCTCCCCCACATAGATGGAGTCATGGGTAAAGATCCAGAAATTTTTGTGTTTTGAGAGGGCGGCAATCCGGAGAGCCCCCCGAAGGTAGTCGCTAAAGACTAAAAATGTCGCCGCATACGGGAGGAACCCGTAGGCGGAAAGGGCGTTATTTATCGCCCCCATTCCATGTTCCCGGACCCCGTAATGGATATTCCGCCCCTCTGGGAAATCGGCCTCCCCTTTTAAAATCGTGTTATTGGAGGGGCCCAGATCGGCACTCCCCCCTAGGAAAGAGGGGATAGCCTTTGCAATTGCATTTAAAATCTCCCCATTACTTTTCCGGGTCGGAATCTCCGCCCCAAATTGGAAAGTGGGGAATTGAATCTTCTCCAAATCCCACCGGAAGAACTCCTCAATCTCCCGAATCCGCTCTTCCCCCACTTTTAATTGCCACTCCCGCTCCAATAACTCCCCCCTCTCCCGGACACACCGGAATCGGAGGAGGACATCCTCTGGGACGTAAAACTCTTTATCGGGGTCAAAACCAGCTGTCTCTTTACTCCGGCGGACCACTTCTTCCCCCAGTGGGGCCCCATGGGTTTTTTCACTCCCCTCCAATCCAACCGCCCCTTTCCCTATTACGGTATTGGCAATTATTAAAGTGGGATTCCCCGCTGGCTGGAGGGCCTCTGTTAGAGCCCGCTCAATATCGGAGTAGTCGTGGCCATTACACTCCAAAACCCGCCAATTTTGGGCCTCAAACCGCCGGCGGATATCTTCGGTAAATGTAATTGAGATATCCCCCTCAATTGAAATTTGGTTACTGTCGTAAATTACAATTAAATTATCCAGTTGAAGGGTTCCCGCCAAACTGGCCGCTTCGTAGCTGATTCCCTCTTCCAAATCCCCATCTCCGCAGAAGACCCAAACTTTGTGGTCTATCTCTGGAAACCGGCGGGAGAGGAATTTTTGGGCCATTCCAAACCCAACCCCATTGGCAAATCCCTGCCCCAGCGGGCCGGTGGTTACCTCAATTCCGGGGGTGTGGCCAAACTCCGGGTGTCCGGGGGTTTTACTCCCCAACTGCCGGAAATTTTTCAAATCCTCCAGCGTTAAATCGAATCCCCATAGGTAGAGAAGGGAATAGATTAGAGGAGTTCCATGGCCTCCTGAGAAGACAACCCGATCCCGATTTATAAATGAGGGATTGTGGGGGGTTACCTTTACAAATTTGGTGAAAACAGAGATAAAGTCGGCCAACCCGAAAGCTACCCCGGGGTGGCCCGATTTGGCCCTCTCCACCTGATCTGCCGCCAAAAAACGGAGAGTATCAGCCATCCGTTTTAAAATCCGATTCTCTCCCATTAAGACTCCTTCACTTTTTCTGGAATTGTAGCGATAGTGACGACCCCAATTATAGTATACTCCGGAAAAAAGGAGGGTAATGGTAGGGATTCTCTACTACAATAGTGGGAACCTCCAGAGTGTCCGGAACGCCTTCCAAAAGATAGGGGTAAAAGCTGAGGTTGTCACTGAGCCGGAGCAGTTGGGAAAGTATGATCGACTCCTCCTCCCGGGGGTCGGGGCTTTTGGGGATGCAATGGAGTATCTTCGGGCCCGGGGGTTGGATGAAGGGTTAAAAGAGTTTGCCAAATCTGGGAAACCTCTATTGGGGGTCTGCCTCGGGATGCAGCTGCTTTTTCAGAAGAGTTACGAGTTTGGGGAGCACCCCGGGTTAGGGTTACTCCCGGGGGAGGTGGTCCCATTTAACCGGGAGTTGCTAAAAGAGGGGCAAAAAATCCCCCATATCGGTTGGAATAGACTCTTCCAACGGGGGGAGAGCCCCCTTTTAAAAGGGGTGGGGAACCCTTACCTTTACTTTGTCCACAGCTACCACATCTCCACAGGGACCCCAATTGTAATTGGGGAGACCAAATATGGGTACCACTTTCCCAGTGGGGTTCAATTTGAAAATGTCTATGGCCTCCAACCCCATCCGGAGAAGAGCCATTGGGTTGGGTTAAAAATTCTGGAAAATTTCTGCCAATTGTAAAATTACCCTTTTAAAAAATTGGCCACCGGAAAGGGGTTCGGTGAAATTTTAATAGTTAAGGAGGGAGTGGATGACTATTTTCCCAGCTATCGATTTGAAGGATGGAAAGGCGGTCCGGTTGGAGAGGGGGTTAATGGAGAAGGCAAAAATTTACAGCGAAAATCCGGTAGAGTTGGCGAAGCAGTTTGAAGAAGCAGGGGCGGAATGGCTCCACATTGTGGATTTAAATGGGGCCTTTGCCGGGGAACCCCGGAATTTAAAACAGATAGAGGAGATTCGGAAGAGAACCTCGTTAAAAATTCAGTTGGGGGGTGGGGTTCGGGACCGGAAAACAATTGAACGGTATCTAAATTTGGGGATTGACCGGTTAATTATTGGGAGTTTGGCGGCCCGGAATCCAGAACTGGTGAGGGAGTGGGCTGAAGAGTATCCGTTGTTAATTGGGATTGATACTAAAAATCGAAAAGTGGCGGTGGAGGGGTGGGGTCGGGAGAGTCAGATAACTGGAGAGGAGTTGGCCTCCCTATTCCGGGACTCCAAAATAGAGGGGGTAGTTGTAACCGATATCTCCCGGGACGGGATGTTGAGTGGATTAAATATAGAGTATATTAAAAGGGTGGCTGAGGTTGTTCAAAAGCCGACAATTGCCAGTGGAGGGGTCGCTGGAATTGGGGATATTGAAAAGGCCTTTAGAGCTGGGTTGGCTGGAGTGATAGTTGGAAAAGCCCTCTACGAGGGGCGGATTCAATTGGAGGGGCTATTCCACCGGTTCCGGTAGGGGTGGCGTAGGGGTCGAGGAGAAGTCTCGGCAGGAAGGAGAAAGTTTAACTTTTAATTAAGATTAAAAAATTAAGATTGGAGAGTAATTTTTCAAAAAAATCGGACCACTGAAGTAAGGAGTTCCCAATGAAAGTTCTATTGGTAGAGGATGATGATAAGATTGCCGGTTTAATTAAAAAAGGGCTTAAAAAAGAGGGGTTTCGGGTCGATTGGGCAGTAGATGGGGAAGAGGGGCTCTATTTGGCGGAGAATAACCATTACGATGTAATGATTATCGATTGGATGCTTCCAAAAATGAATGGGATAGAGATGTTAAAACGGGTACGGAATAAAGTGAACACCCCGGCGTTAATTTTAACTGCCAAAAGTGAGTTGGAGGACAAAATTCAGGGACTCTCAATTGCCGACGACTACTTGACAAAACCCTTTTCAATGGAGGAGTTAATCGCCCGGTTAAAGGCCCTCTATCGGCGGAATAAACAGCTGAAGAGTAATATCCTCCAGATTGATAACTTGATTTTAAACCCCGATACAAAGGAGGTGAAACGGGGGAATCGGTTAATTCAGCTAACTGCAAAACAGTTTGAATTGTTAAAGTTTTTAATGGTCAACAAAAATCGGATTGTCTCCCCCCAAATGATTGCTGAAAACCTGTGGGAGGTGGATGAGGAGATTAATAGTAATGTAATCAATGTCTACATCTCCCATATCCGGAAAAAGATAGATGTTCCTGGGGAGAAGAAGTTGATAAAAACCATCCGGGGGATGGGATTTAAAATCAGCGACGAGTAGGGATGAACCAACTCCATAAAAAACTTTTCTACCGCTTTGTTGCGGTAGTTTCAATAATTTTCCTCTTTTTTGTAATAATCCTTTCCCGGGTTGTGGATTATACCGCAATTAACTATATTAAAGAGAAGTTGGAGGTGGCTGCCAATCAGATAGATGTGGAGAATCCCACTTATCAGGAAATTTTTAAAATTCAACGGGAGGTCCAGATTTACCCATTTTACGTTTCAATCTGGACCAAAGGGGAGGGATTTATCCTATTTAACAACGAAATTTACCCCCTGCAGGAGAGGAGCCCCGGGTTCCATATTGAGAAATATTTTGGAAACCCGATACTGGTCTATCTAACCCAAAAGGGGAATAAAGTTTTGAGAATTTCAACATTGATTCAACCTCAGTTGGAAAAAGTTCAATTGGCAAAAACTTTTAGCACAATTTTTGGAATTGTAATCTATTTTGTCGTAATTATCTCCGGTTATATGTTTATTAGGAGTATGAGCAACCGAATTGAAGAGCACATAAAACGGCTTCGGATGTTTAACTCCAATATCTCCCACGAGCTCCGGACCCCATTAACAGTTATTAAAGGGGAAATTGAGCTGGGGCGACAGGGGGTTACCCAACAGGAGTGTCAGCAGATTTTAAAAGAGATTGAGGGTGAGATTGACCATATTAGTGAAATTACCGAAAAATTGCTCTTTATTACAAAACAGGAGAATATCGATCCAAAGAGTTTCTACCCAATCGATTTGGAAGAGGTATTACTGGAGCTGTTCGAGAAATACTCCCCCAAAATCTCTATAGATTTGGATATCCCAGAGGAGGAGAAGCAGTACCTAATTATTGGGGACAAAGCATTAATAAAAATCGCCCTCTCCAATTTAATCGAAAATTCGATTAAGTATGGGGCAACCCGGGTCCGGTTGGGGCTGGAGAGGGGAGAAGATGGGATTGTAGTGGAGTTGGAGGATAACGGCCAAGGGATTCCCCCGGAGAAACTCCCCTACATTTTTGACGCTTTCTACCGGGTGGACGACTCCCGGACCCGGAAAGTGAAAGGGTTTGGGTTGGGGCTCTCAATTGTAAAAACTATTATCCATCTCCACCAAGCCCAAGTCTCAATTGAGAGCGAGGGAGTTGGGAAGGGGGTCAAATTCCGGCTCAAATTTCCTCTCCCCGAAGAGTTGGAACGGAGGGGGCTTTTATCCCAATTGAAAAGGATTATCTATGGATAAAAAAAGGAAGGTAGTGGTCTGTATCAGTGGTGCCAGTGGAGCCGGACTGGGGTTAAAGCTCTACACTTCAATTCCCGATAGCTATCAAAAATATTTAATCCTCTCCAAAAATGCCCAAGTAGTATTGGAGCATGAGGAGGGGGTCTTTTGGGAAGATGAGATTTACGCTCCCCCTGCCAGTGGGAGTTTTGGGGTAGATATCACATTTGTGGTCCCCACCTCAATGAATACATTGGCAAAAATCGCAACTGGAATCGAAGATAATTTAATTACCCGAGTTGCCGGGGTTGCAATTAAAGAGGGTAAAAAGTTGATTTTAGCCCCCCGGGAAGCCCCCTTTTCCCCAATCCATCTGGAGAATATGTTAAAACTCTCCCGGCTCTGCAATGTCCAAATCGCCCCCCCTGTTGTAAACTACTACATCTATCCAACTTCACTGGAAGAGATGGAGTATGCAATAATTGGCCGGTGGTTGGATATTGCCGGGATTGAAAATGATTTATTCCGCCGGTGGGGACTCCCCCAGGAGGAGTGGGGAAAAAGGGGGGAACCCCGAAAGGGGCCCTCTAGAGCAGGAAAAAGTAGTAATTCTGGAAAGGGGGGGGACTTTTCTAAAAAGGAGAGAGAGGGGAATTTGGAAAAAGGGTGGGAGGGGCAAAAGGGAGTTGAAAGGGGGAGTGGAGAAGTTGGACTAGAGGAAATTGAAAAGGGGGAAATTGAAAAAGTTGGAGGGGGTGAAAAAGGGGGAATAGTTGAAAAAGGGGAAGGAGAGAGGGGAACCTTCCCGGGAAGATTGGGGGAGTTAATCCGGGCCAAAAGGGAGGAAAAATTGGGGAGGGAAGAGGTTAAAGAGGGAGAGACAGGGGGAGAAAATGGGAGTAAAACAGAAAGGGAAAAGGGGAATAAAACTCTCAAAACGGAGCAAACTTCTTCCGGGGAGGGAGAGGAGTCGGAGAAAAAAGGGGAGAGTTAAAAGAGGGAAAAGGATTTAAAAAGGGCCCCTTTCAAAGGAAGGGGAATTTAAACCGATTTAACCCTTTTGACAATTTTGACAATTTCCCTCTTCCCTATCTCCGTCAAACTATTTTTTCCGATTCCCTTCCCAGCTACCACTATCCAACAACCCCTTCACCTGCCAAAAAAGCAACGCCCCCTGAATTGCTCCGACCCTCCCTTCCGCTTCAGCCAATTTCCCAATTGCCTCCGCCAACACCCGGCCAGTCACCAACTGCTCCCGGAATTTTCCCTCCACCTCAGCCAACCGGACCCGCCGGGCCTCAACCTCCCGGAGGGCTCCGGCCAACTCCCTCTTCAACCCCCTAATTTGGGCCAAATCTGCTTCCAACTCCCGTTTTGCCTCTTCCAAATACCCCCGATAGAGGTGACCCCTCTCCAGTTGACCAATTTTTGCCTCTTCCACTTTCCCCTCTATCTCCCCTCCGGTGAAGAGGGGCCAATTTATCTCCACCCCCACCCCCGACCTATCGGAGTTAAAATATCTGCTCTCCCCCAACCCAATCTTTTCACTAACCCTCTTCCCCCAAACTTTGAGCCCAATTTGGGGGTATCCCTCCCCTTCTGCCATTTGAATTTGGGCCTCCCCAATTGAGAGGGCCACTTTTAAAGCTCTTATATCGGGTCTCCTTTCCAACCTGGGTTCTATTGAAGGTAACTCCGGCAATCCCTCTACCCCCTTTACCCGCTCCCTTACCAATCCACTTAAAATCTCCAACCCCCGGCGGTACTCTCCTTTTAATCGACCAATTCTCCCTTTAACTTCCCAATATTTCCCTTTTAAACTTTCCAATGAAGCCCGGTCTATTAACCCCTCCCGGTAAAACCCTTCCCCCTCTTCCACCCCCTTTTTTAGGGCTTCCAACCCCTTTTTCAACCCCTTTAACTGGGCCTTTAACTGGTAGAGGAAGGTGTAGAGTTTGGTCACGTTTAAAATCAACTGCCGACGGGTATTCTCCTGCTCCAGCCTCTTTTTTAAAACCTCCAACCCTTTCCACCTCTTCAACCCCTCCAATCGGAAGCCGGTAAAGAGGGGGTAGGAGTAGCTAATCTCCCCTTCCCACTGAGTTTGCCCCCCCATTGGTAATCGGGATTCCACAGACTGGTAAATTAACCCCCCGGTGGGCCCCACCATAACCGGAACCTCCGTTGTCAATTTAATTACCGGTTGTTGGAAGTAGCGGGCTACCCGATACCTGAATTGAAGTCATCCCATCTCCCTCCCTTCTACCTGTCTTAACTGAGCCTTTGCCCGTTTCACCTCCAATTGGGCAATTTTGTATCGGTAATTATTGGTAACCTTTTTCCACAATA
>JBDONQ010000050.1:0-2640 GCA_039831255.1 Campylobacterales bacterium | reverse complement strand
AAATACCAGTTTCCCTCCGCCACCAAAATCCGAAGGGGATGGACCCGACTGAAAGTAATCTCCTCCCCTCCCTCCATCCGCCGGTAATCGATATCTATTAACACTTTCCGGGTGAGCCCTTTCTGGAACTGCTGAAGGTAGGCCCACTGCTGTTCTGAAATCTCTTCAGCGGGGGAATGGAGAATCCGAAGGGTTCCCCACTCCTTTTGAAACCGCTCCACCACCTCAGCGGAGATGCTAAAAAAATCAGTAATCAATTTCGGATGGAGGAGGGCGACTAACTGGAGGAGGAGTTTCCCGTCATTCCGCTCTTTCAGTAAAATTTTGCTCAAAATTTCTGGGGAAGGGTGGATGTAGCACCCTCTCCTCACTTTGTTCAACTTTATTCCAAAAAACTCCTCAATCTCATTTAAATAGCGCCGGACCGTCCGGGGAGAGACCCCCCACTCCCGGGCTATTTCCCCGACACAAATCTCCTCCCCCCGATTCAACCGCTCTGCCAGTCGGAGAAGCCGATGCCCTTTTTTTAATTCTACTTCCCCGAACCCCTCTCCAATTTCCCGGCTTTTCTCTTCCACTTTACCCATCTCTCTCCCCTTTTACCCTAATTTATCCCCTTTTCCCCTAATTTATCCCCTTTTCCCCTCCCCATCTCTCCAAATTTCCGGCTCTCCCTTATTCTCCCCCTTCCCACCACTTTTCTCCCCCTCCATCTCCCCCCGGCTCTTTCTCCCTATTTCCCCCCCTAACTCTTCAAAATCTCCCCTTCCCTTCTCCAAATTCTCCTCCAATAGGGGCTGGTGATCTCCATTTTCCTCTCCCTTCTCAGTTTTACCCCCCTGCTCATCCTTTTCCCGCTCTACCTCTGTTACCCGGATTGCCCCCAACCCGAAAGTGACTTGCTTCCCAGCCCCAATAATCTCCCCCAACTTCAATAACTGGTAAGAGTTTAAATCGAGCCCCCCAATTTCCACCTCCCCAATTAACCCCCCCAACTTCATCTTTGTCCGTTGCCGGTTGGACCAACGACCGAAATCTACAAACTTTAACCCATCTCCCACCTCCCGGTAACTGGTGTAGGTGGGGGTCCACCCCAATTTTTGAATTGGAAACCCCTTCAACCGGTAGTATCGGTGGCTAATCCCCCGGAGAAGGGTCTCCAACTTTAACCCCTCTCGGACAAGCCGATTATTCTCTTTCACCCGGAGGGGGGTTACAAATTTCACCCTTATTACCTCTGGTACCTCGGTTGGAGGGGTAAAAATTGCTGGGGTCGGGTCCAATCGCTCCTCCCTATTTGGAGAGTGGAACAATTTCCCATTTATCCAAATTTCAAACTGGTCACTCCTTAAGCGAGGCCTGCCAATCCCCTCCTCTCCAATCCCCAGCAGAGCTGCGACAATGTAGGGAAGTTTTGTGGTATACTCTTCAAAAATAAAAAGGTCAAATTCAACCCTTCCCCCCAACGGAAATTGGAGTCGGTATTTTGGATTCTTCCGTTCAAAAAAGTCATAGTAGAGACAGTCGTCTGCGGCGAAACAGCGTTCGCAATTTTTAGAGGGATTTATGCAGACTATATTTTTTAAATTCCATCCAAAGGCCCCCCTTATTGCGGACCCAATAAAAGAGTGGTGGTATTGGAGAGGGGCGAAGTAGTGGATTTTATGGTATCGGAGGGAGAGTTGTTTTTCCATTGAGTCCCTTTTTGACTCTAAATTTTAGCAACTGAATAGGGGAAGAGGAAAAAAAGGGGGGGAAAGTGGGGAAAGGGACATTTTTTGTCGTAAAGTTTCCCATTTCCCCGGAAAGGGTGGAAATAAAGTCTTTAGTTGTCCATATTTTTTGGGGATAGGGGAGGTATTGACCACTTTTTCCAACTAAAAAAAATTGGGGGAGAGGGGGATAACTTTTCTCCTTTTCTAAAGCTTTTTTCGATATTATTCCGCCAATTTCAGAAAATTGATTTTAAGTTAAGGAGTGCTGAATGGGGTTCAAAATGTTTTTACTTTTTAGTCATAAATTGACGTCTGATCAGGAGAGTGAAGCGGTTACAAAATGGGAAATCGAAAGATTTTTTTATTTACCGCAGAAGTTGCAACAGAGATGGTCCAATATCCCCCCAGAACTGGAGAGAGAAGAGTTATTTGAGTATTTAGACCCAATAAAAGAGTGGGTTGAAGAGTTGGCAGAAGAGGGGGATAGAATATTAATTCAAGGAGATTTTGGAGCGGTTTGCCATTTAGTGAATTTTTCAAAAGAGCTCGGACTTGTCCCGCTATACGCCACCACTAAAAGGGTGGTAGAAGAGCGGGAAACCCCAGGAGGAATTGTTAAAAAATCTATTTTTCGTCACATCCGTTTCCGCCGGTTTTAATTTTTGAAGAGAGTTTTTAATTTAGCAATCCCCGCCGAAACCATTGCCTTTTAAGGCGGTGATGAAAGGCGGATAAAAAAATTCTCGGAAATTTAATTTCCGTTTGAATTTTTTTATAATTTAATAGCGATAACCAAGTTAAGCCGATAAAAAGTAGGGCTGGAACAGTCCGAACTTATGCCTGTGGAGGTAGCTCTGGCGGGGTCTGTTTATACAGACTAGTCATCTACCTGTGAAGCAGGAAGCCCCACCTTTTAAGGCGGGGT
>JBDONQ010000204.1:0-2656 GCA_039831255.1 Campylobacterales bacterium | reverse complement strand
TTAAAAAGATGCAGGAGTATAAAGCTGGGAAAGGGAACCCAATGATGGTAAATATCGCTAAACAGATGAGCGACGAAGAGATTAAAAAGGTTGCTGAAGAATACGGGAAGAAAAAATAACCCGTCGGGTTTCCCTTTAAATTGTAAGGAGGGAGAGGGGGAGAATTGAAATTGGGGAAGGGGTAAAAAGGGAGGGGAAAGGGGTCGAAAAAAATCGGGAGAGGAAAAGGAGATTTCAGATTTAATTTTTAACCTTATTTTCCGGAAAAGCTATCTTTGGGATACTCCATACCCCTAAACTACGGAAATCCTGACTGTTAACCCAGTTGCCAACGGATCTTGGCTTTAAAACGATGACTACTGACCAATAGCCATCTAACCCCATCTATCCGAAAGGTTGATGCCCATTAATATCTGAAAAATTCTCAACGGAAAGAAACTTTCCTTCAAATCCCTTTCAAATCCGTTATCGCCTTATACCCCTATCGATAAATCATAAGACTTTACGGCAGTCTTTCGTAAAAAGAGTAGATTAAAAGGGGAATCCTTTAAATCTGAATCAGCCCTAATCTTTTTCCCTCCCGTTTAACTCTTTCTGGAGCCAGATAAACTTTCCCAAATATTGCGCCTCCCTTTAAAAAAATAGAAAGGAAGTAGTCAACTACCCAACTTCTCCCTCTTAGAAGTAGAAATTCCCCCTTTTAAACTCTCGTTAGCCCCGTTAAAAGGGGCTATTTTTTAGGCTATCCCACCTACCTCAACTTTCCGGCTCCCTTCTTTAAACTGAACTACCCCAACTAAATCGTAGATTATAGTCAGGGTTCCCTCCTTCCCAGACCCTCTTATCAAAGCGTTTTCACAGGACAACGGGCTGTTCCTTCCCTGATTGGGACGTTGTTATTATCCCTTCTTGGCTATCGCTACTTTTTAGGTCATTGTCTTACAAAGCATTTGCCAACCCAATACCCCATTCATCTCCCTCTAATTATTCTAATCTAGAGGGAGAACTCTTTGGAGATTTGGTTAAATTTAAACTCCCCAACTGTGGGGGGGACGGACTGGCACTCCCTCTTTTAATAGATACTCCTTCAACTCCGGAATTGGAATTTCCCGAAAGTGGAAAATGGAGGCAGCCAACGCCGCGTCGGCCCGGTGGTTGAACACCTCTTTAAAATGCTCTTTTTTCCCGGCCCCCCCACTGGCAATTACTGGGACCGGAACTGCCCGGCTAACTGTTTCGGTAATCTCTATATCGAACCCCTTTTTAGTTCCATCGGCGTCCATTGAAGTGAGGAGAATCTCCCCAGCCCCCCGGTCCACCACCTCCTTTGCCCATTGGAGGGCATCCAACCCAGTATCGACCCGACCCCCTTTTACAAAAACATGCCACCCCCCTCTCACCCGCTTCACATCTATTGCGACTACAATACATTGGCTTCCAAATCTTTTTGCCGCTTCATCGATAAAAGAGGGGTTCCGGACCGCCGCCGAATTGATTGAGACTTTATCACACCCTACCTCCAATAAGGAGTAGATATCCTCCAAACTTCCAATTCCCCCTCCCACTGTTAGAGGAATAAAGACCTCTTTCGCCACCTCTTTTACCACCTCCACAATCGGTTTTCGCCCTTCATAAGATGCGGTAATATCTAAAAAAGTCAACTCATCGGCCCCCTCTTCATTGTACCGGATTGCCGCCTCTACCGGGTTTCCCGCATCCCGGAGCCCAATAAAATTGACCCCTTTTACAACCCGACCATTTTTTACATCTAAACAGGGGATTATCCGCTTTGCAAAATAGTCCATTCTCTCCTCCTACTCTCAACTCCCAAATATTGTATTATAATTCCGAGGAGTAGGGAGTTTATAAATTGGAAGGTCTGGAGAGGATGGGTTTTAAACCGAAGAAGAGGTTTGGACAAAATTTTTTAAAGGATAGATACTATCTCAATCGGATCGTCGAAGCGATGCCCGACGTAAAGCGACCGGTCGTCGAAATCGGGCCTGGCTTAGGCGATTTGACGGAAAAGTTGCTGGAAAAAAGGGGCGAGGTGCTCGCCTATGAGATAGATCGGGAGCTTTGTGCCAGATTGAGGGAGCGATTCCCAAAACTCCAACTCCGATGTGGGGATGGGCTTAAAATTTGGGAGGAGAAAGGCCATCTGGCCCCAACTGAATATGACATCGTTTCGAACCTCCCCTACTATATTGCCACAAAATTGGTGCTTCGGGGGTTGGGGGATCCGTTGGTCCGGGAGATGGTGGTAATGGTCCAGAAGGAGGTTGCCGATAAATTCTTGGCAAAACCGGGGGACCGGAGCTATTCCCCATTGGCAATTTTAGCCGAAAGTGTCGGAGAAGTGGAGCGGGTTGTAAATGTGCCCCCAGGGGCCTTTTTTCCCCCTCCAAAGGTGGAGAGCTCAGTTCTCCGATTTAGAAAACGGAGAAAGAGTTACGACCCCAAATTTGCCCAGTTTCTCCGGGTTGCGTTCCAAAATCCCCGGAAAACCCTCCGGAAAAATTTGGCGAAAATAGCCCCAAATTTGGAGTTGGAGAGGTTTGGTCTCTCCCCCAATCTGAGGCCCCATCAGGTTGACTCCTCCACCTTTTTCCAGCTCTTTTCCGCTCTCCAGTAGCCTTTTTCCAAATAGCAATTT
>JBDONQ010000092.1:0-2672 GCA_039831255.1 Campylobacterales bacterium | reverse complement strand
CGAACCTCCAAGTGAACGGCGGAAGCGGGAGAAGATTGCTATCCGGAAGAAGATTCTCCGGAAGCTTTGGATGTTGCGACGGTTTGAATCCCGGCTCTAACGGGGCCGGCCCTTTTTCCTTTTGGATGGGGAGGGGAGAAGTAGAAAGGGGGACGGTTTTCCTTTATTTATTCTCATTTGAGGGGTGGTGGGAAAGGGGAGTTTCCACTATTTTTCCTCCTATTTTGAAGCTCCAAAAGGGGAAAATTTAACCAAATCTTCGGAGAATACTTCCTCTAAATTATAATGATTAAAGGGAGATAAATTTGGTATTGGGTTGGCAACTATTTTGTGACATAAAAACCTAAAAAGTAGCAATAGCCAAGCTACAAAGGGGCAATAACAAAGTCGCAATTAGGAAAGGAACAGCCCGTTGAGCCTGTGGAGATGCTCTAATTAAAAGGGTCTGGGAAGTAGGAAGCCTTTACTATAATCTACGATGTAGTTAGAGTAGTTTAGCAAATTCCGCCGAAACCATCGCCTTTTAAGGCGGTGATGAAAGGCGGATAAAAAAATTCTCGGAAATTTAATTTCCGTTTGAATTTTTTTATAAATTTTATTTTAATAGCGATAACCAAGTTAAGCCGATAAAAAGTAGGGCTCTAGCAGTCCGAATTAATGGCTGTGGAGGTAGCTCTGGCGGGGTCTGTTTATACAGACTAGTCATCTACCTGTGAAGCAGGAAGCCCCACCTTTTAAGGCGGGGTAGCTCACTTTCCGTTCCATCTGGAATTGTGGGGAGATTAATTGAATCGACTCTTCCAATTTCAATTTTGGAAAAGGGGGTAGCTTCTTTCCAATCCTCCCCATCTGTTCAATTTTCTGTTGATTAAAATAAAAAAAACTCCCAAACCCATCCACTTAACTTAAAATTGCATATTCCGGTTTAATTGGATTTAGACCTTTTTGCCCCTTTTGCCACTCCTATCCAATTATACCCCCTTCCCCTTTCAGTTACCAAAAGAGGGGGGGTTACTAATACTCCGATTCGTAGAAGTGTTTAAACCGTTTGTGGAGCCAGTAGTAATAGGTGGGGAAGAGACGAATCTCCTGTTCCATTTCCCGGGCCAGCCGGTCCACCCCCTGTCGGAGGTTGACAGGGTAGAAAAGGTCCCGGCACACAATTTGCCATTGGCGGGGGCCCGCCGGCTCTGCGAAAAGGAGGGCAATTGGTCGCCGGTATTTTAATCCCAGTAGGACCGGAGAGGGGGATTGGAGAACCCTTTTCCCAAACCATCGAGTCTCTACCCCCTCCCGCTTTGCGGTATTCTGATCTGGCAAAATCCCAATACTCCGCCCCCTTCTTAACTCCCGGATTAACTGCCCCACTGCCCCCTCTTTATAGATTTGTCGGACATTGAACTGTTCCCGGTGGCGGCGAATTTCCCGGTCCCAGAGGGGGGAATCCAATCGCCGGCCCACAATTGTAATTGGGGTCACAAAGGCCCCCAACCCCAGCGGGATTAACTCCCAATTCCCAAAATGGGCTGTTACAAAAATTATTGGCCCTTTTTTCAACTCCTGAAAAATCGGCTCAAAGTTGACCAACTGGACCCACCCCTCCAACTCCTTTCCACTTTTTAACCCCCGAGTCATCCCAAAATCGACTACAACCCGGGCAAAATTTTGGTAGATCTCAGCCACCCACCTCTCCCGCTCCCTGGGAGTCAATTCTGGAAAGGCCAATTCCAAATTTTTTCGGACTACCGGTTTTCGCCACCGATCCAATCGATACCCCACTCTCCCCAGCCACCGGATATACCGTTCCCGGTGGGAGGGGGTCAACTCCAACCCTCTTTGAAGGAGCTTAAATAGGTAGTAACTCCAATTTTTTGGGGAGAGAAATTGAGAAACTGGTAAAAAAGGGAGTGGAAAGGGTTTTCTCCAACGGAGGGTTAAATCGGGAGAGGGAGAGGAGGATTTCTCCAATTGGGAGTTGAAGGACAAATTTAAGGGGGAGTTTGGAGACAAATCTGGAGTTGGAATTAGGGGATTTTTGGGGGTCTCTGGGGTTAAATTTTGGAACTTTTCCTTCCTTTTTCTCAAATTACTCTCCATTTTTCCTACTTCCGAAGGTGGGAAGGGTACCACTCTGGGTAGGCCCGGTAGGGGAGGGGATCTGGGACCCCCGCCTCCATAAATCCCCTTAACCTGAGTCGACAACTGTCACAAAGGCCACAGGCCATCTTCTCCCGCTGATAGCAACTCCAAGTCAACTCCAACGGAACCCCCAATTGGAGGGCTATTTGAACAATCTCCCGTTTCCTCCGGTGAATTAGAGGGGTTTTAATCTCTATTTTTGTCTCCGGTTTTGTCCCAAAACTCAACGCCTTTTCAAAACTGGCAATAAATTCCTCCCGGCAGTCGGGGTAACCGCTACTGTCCTCTTCCACAACCCCAATAAAAAGGGCTTCGGCCCCCACCTTCTCCCCTATTGCCCCGGCAATTGAGAGAAAAATCCCGTTTCGGAATGGGACATAGGTAACCGGAATCCCCAGCTTTAACCCATCGGTTGGAACTTCAATCCCCCGGTCCACCAACGCACTGGCCCCAATCTGTTCAAAAAAGGGGAGGTTAATCGAGAACCGGTCCCGGTCGGGAATCCCCAAATAGTCGCAAATCTTTTGAAACGC
>JBDONQ010000081.1:0-2676 GCA_039831255.1 Campylobacterales bacterium | reverse complement strand
GCTTTATTGATTGTCCAAGTGATAAAAAAGCTAAAGGGAAACTTTACCCCCTCCAAATAGTAGGTCCTGAGAAGCAACTTCACCAGTGCCATTTTCCCAGCATCATCCTCCCGCTCCTCTTTAAAGACCAATTGGATAAATTCATTGGCACTCTCTATCTCCTTTTCGGTCCGCCGTTGGAGAATTGGATCCCGGTAGATGTGATCTAATATCTCAGTTACCCTCTCCCCAAAAACTTGGAAGAGGCCGTTGGAGTAGGAGAGGGAGTGGACCTGCTCTTCTGTGGCAATCCGGGAGTAGAGATAACTGAGCCATGTATCTGAAGCAATTTCCGATAGAAGCCCAAAGGTGTTTGGGACCAGGGAGTCCATATTGTTTTGGTAGAGAATATTTAAATGGAACATCCGTTTTGCCACTTGGTCCAGTTTCTCTACCCCTTTCCGGTCCTTTGTGTAGTCAATCTCATTCATAAACCAAGTATTCCCTTCCGACCTTTCGGCCAAAGTTCTAAAAATTGGGTAAGCCACTTTGTCAATCCGTTGAAAATTTCCATAATCTCCGAAAAAGAGTTTATTATACTCCTTTGGGGGCTTGGAAATGCAGAGGGTTTTGCAAATAGACATTCTCTCTCCTTTTTTTCCGGAAAATATATCACAACTCCCCGGAGTGGAGGGGGAGGAAGGTCAGATAAAGTCTGGCTTTAAAGAAATCGGGAGATAATTCCTCCCTTCCACTGCTTCCCAGTTTGGAAAGGGGTTTTCTCTCCCCTTTTTCAGGTAACTTGAGATTCTGGACGGCAGATAAACCGATTCTTGAACACTATTTAAAATGCACATCCTCCGACGGGAAAGGGGAGTTATTAAAAGTTGGTCAGAAAAGGGAGGGGGTAAAGTGGAGATGGAAACTCCGCCGGTGGAATCGGGTGTACCCATATTTTAAAATTGCCTCTTTGTGCTCCTTTGTAATGTACCCTTTATTTTTTCCCCATTGGTACTGGGGGTAAAGGCGTCCCAACTCCTCCATATACCGGTCCCGGAACACTTTTCCAAGGATTGAAGCGGCCGAAATTGCCGGAATTTTTTGGTCCCCTTTCACAATTGGGGTTATTTCTGAAAATCCAAAGGAAGTATTTCCGTCGATATAACAGCGGTCCGGCTTCAACTGGGTCAAAATCTCCCCTATCCCGGTCCGAAGGCCCCAACCAAGGCCGTAGCGGTCAATCTCCGCTGGGGAAATCCAGACCAGATGGAATCGGCTCCGTTGGAGAATCGGAAGGAGGAGCTCCTCCCGCCGGGAAGGGGTCAATTTTTTGGAATCGGTCAAGTTGGGAATCTCCCCGGTTAAAATTACCCCAACCACCACCAATGGCCCTGCCACTGGACCCCGGCCTACCTCATCAATTCCGCAAATCACAATTAATCCTTTTTTAAGAGAGATACTCCCCCCTACCCTGTGAAAAGGGAGGAGAATTGGAAGAGTTGAATCTCAAGCGACCCCCCCTCCAAATTTGGAACCATAGGGCTATAACTCCAAATCTCCACTTTTTGAAGTTTCTCCATCCCCTCCAACCGACGGAGGAGTCTCTGGAGTTCTCGAAGGGTTGGAAAGGAGGTGACCACAATCCCCAACCCCTCCTCTGGAAGGTAGAAAGTGAGCCCCTCCCGGTAGTAGACCTCCCTCCCCTTAAACCGGTGGAGATAGAGATAATTGGCCAATAAATTGGGGAATTTAACCGGTTGGAAAAGCCGGCCCACCCCCGGATTGTAGAAAAAACACTTTTTTAAACTCCTAGGGGAGTTCCATTTGGGAATTGTAAAGAGAACCCCCTCCTCCACCAACTCATCCACCTGCCGATAGAGGGTATCTTTTGAGATTGGTATTTGCCGTTTCAACTCCCGGTAGATCCGGTGAATTGAGAGGCGACTCCCCAATCCTCCAATTAAGAGTTGGAGAAGTTCCAACGGGGCTGGTAGCCGTTCCAACACCCACCGTTGATACTTCTCCCAGTGGTAGAGATCCAACCCTACCCCCCCGGGGAGGGTCCCCCGGCGAAGGTACTCTTGAATTAACTCTTCCCCAGAGGGGGATGTGTGGTGGAAATGGGTGTAGAAGAGAAGAAATTCGTCCCAATCCAACCCCTCCAACTGGACCCTTTTAAAGTTGGGGGGGGTTGGAAATCGGGGAGAGGAGATTAAAAAGAGCGGAATTGGGGGAAGGGGCCTGGGAAAAACTCCTTCCCAATTGTCCAAAACTAAAAGGGAGCAGTTGGAAACCTCTTGCCAATTGGAGTGGTATCGGGGATTTTGGAGGTCGATATAGAGCCAGTCCCGACGGGGGTACCGATACTTTAAAAAGTGGAGAGCTAAGCAACTCTTCCCCACTTCCGGAGCCCCCACAATATGAATCCGTCCCGGGGATAGTTGCATTTTCCGGGCTAGTAATCTCTTTGGAAAGGGGGGTCTCACTCCCAATCCACCCATCTCTCCCCTTTTTCCAACAAATCCAACAAATAAGAAATTTATTTTACCAAAAATCACTGTAAAGTCCTCGGATTTATCGGTGGGGATATAAAGAGATATCGGATTTGAGAGGGAGTTTATCCCTATTGAAAATCTTTTACTCAATAAGGTTGGGCACCAACATTTGGCATAGATAGTGTAAGAGTGGCTATTTATT
>JBDONQ010000012.1:0-2702 GCA_039831255.1 Campylobacterales bacterium | reverse complement strand
GTTCACTGGATTAGAACGGGAAGGGGAAAGCCCGTTGGTAGAGTAGAGGGACTATTTCTCCAGAAATATAGCCAATATAGAGGTTTCCTTCGGAAAAGCTTTCCAAAAAAGAGTTGCAAAATTGAAATTTATTCCTTTCACTTGTCCCTTCAATCTTCTCCAGTTGAAAGGTGTAACAACCCTTTTTAAGATGTTTGACTCTTTCCTAATCAAATTATCCTTATTGTCGGAGTAGAAAAATGGGAAGGTTTTTTTGATAAAATCTAAATCCAATACACCTCGTCAAAAGGTCTCCTATGGAAATGGATCGGGAGAAAGCTTTAGAGTTGGTAATGAAACAGGTGGAGAAACAGTTTGGAAAAGGGGCCCTTTTAAAGCTCTCCTCCAGTGCTGTAGAGCCAATTGAGGCGATTCCAACTGGAAGTTTGGGGCTCGATTTGGCATTGGGGGTTGGAGGGGTTCCAAAGGGGAGGATTGTAGAAATCTATGGGCCAGAAAGTAGCGGGAAAACCACATTGGCCCTCTCCATTTTAGCGGAGGTTCAAAAAAGGGGAGGGGTGGCAGCATTCGTAGATGCTGAACACGCGCTAGATATCGGGTATGCAAAAAATATTGGGGTAAATGTTGATGATTTATTGGTTTCCCAGCCCGATTATGGAGAACAGGCATTGGAGATTGTGGAAACATTGGCCCGGAGTGGAGCGGTGGATGTAATTGTAATTGATAGTGTGGCAGCCCTAACTCCAAAAGCTGAAATTGAGGGGACAATGGGGGATAATCAGGTGGGGCTTCAGGCCCGGTTAATGAGCCACGCCCTCCGGAAATTGACTGCGATTTCAGCAAAAATGGGGACCACAATAATTTTTATCAATCAAATCCGGATGAAAATTGGGGTTATGTATGGAAATCCAGAGACAACCCCCGGGGGTAATGCGTTAAAATTTTACGCTTCAGTTCGGATTGATATTCGGAGGATTGGGTCTATTAAACAGGGGGACCGGGAGGTTGGAAATCGGGTCCGGGCAAAGGTGGTAAAAAATAAAGTGGCTCCCCCGTTCCGGACGGCCGAGTTTGAGATTATGTTTGGAGAGGGGATTAGTAAAGAGGGGGAATTGATTGATTACGGGGTTAAATTGGGATTAATAGAGAAAAGCGGGGCCTGGTATAGCTATAATGGGGAGAAACTGGGGCAGGGGAAAGAGAATGCGAAAAAGTATTTAAGAGAGCATCCAGGAGTGGCAGAGGAGTTGGAACAGTTAATTAAGGAACAGTTGAAAGAGGGGGGGGATAAAAAGTAGGGGAGAATGGGGAAGGGGGAGATAGACCCCTTCAGTTAATTATTCCAGAATATAGCTAATTCTCATTATTGGAAGGTTTGGAACGGTGGATATATACCGGGGATCCTAGTTCTCTAGTTCTAAACTTCAAAAAGATTAAAACGTCTTCTCTGGCCCTTTTGTAATTCTGGCCAATTTCTCACTCCAATTTTGAAATCTTTTCTTCCCTTTTAGAAATGGTAATCAGAAACGGAACTTCTCTTCTTCAACTCCAAATTCCCAACTCTACAAAAGTTAAAAAACCCGTCTATCTTTACTGGAAAAATTCTTTTTGAGAGCTGTTACATCTAAACTTTAACAAGTTATAGAAGGAGCTTCCCCCTTCATCGGTAGGTGAGTGGCTAACTTAAAAGGTTAATCCTGTCAGAGTTATTCCATAAGCCTAACTACCCACCGTTCCAGAGGTAATCAATGCTAACTCAATGTTTGGTAATTTTAAATTTTATCGGAAAGTTTGGAGTTTTTTTTAAAAATCTATCCCCATTTATTGCACATTTTTGAAACTGGAGCAAATCTGTTAAATTGTCTCTCTTCGATACAATTCGGCTTTGAATTGAAGTAATCCAAGAAACCTGCCGTTAGCTCATTTATTATTTCTGACCGCTCCTTTAACAGGGAAACTCTCAATTTTTGCCTATTAGCTGTTTTGAGAGTTTTGGTAGGAAATCTATTGATTGGCAATTTTTAGCTATAACTTCGCTAACCTTTCTCTAGTCTTCTCCTGCTTCTCACTTCCCTGTTTTCTTAATAATTCTCTTTTAATCAGAGTTTCGGTTTTCTGGGGCCGCTTTGGCAGGGGTACTTCTCTACCGTCGTTTGTTATTGGATAACTCTTTAATCCTAAATCCATCCCTATCTTAATTTCTCTGTGCAATTTAATCTTTAAAAGCTTCTCCAATTTCTATAGTTTGTCGTTGTCAATCTTGAAACCCTGAAGAATTTCGTTGGATTTGAATTTGGGATACCCAGACTCTCTTTTAAAAAAATTTCCCAAATGCAGTTTTAATTTATTTAAGCACCTATTGCAGTAGTTGAAATGGCACTTCTTTTAGCCAAGTCTATTCTCTTTTTGAAAGAGTTAGCTCATTGACTAATTGTAGATACGAAAGGGTTTCTCCCGTTTCTTTCTTGGGTTGAGTTTTTTACCTAATTCCCAATTCCCCAGATAATCTAAACCATTTTATCTTTGCTATTCCTCTGTTTGGATATATTCTGAGCTTGGAAGTATATATATTAGTCTCTACAAAACCTTAACTAATAGATAATACCCTTCGGCTCTAGCAAATTCATCTTTCCCCTTTAACCCCTTTAAGGCTTTCCATATTAGTTTAGATGAAGTATTCTTTACTGATTTTAGATAAAAAA
>JBDONQ010000105.1:0-2707 GCA_039831255.1 Campylobacterales bacterium | reverse complement strand
GTTAATCGGCCATCATCCAGCACTTGGAGGAGAATATTGAAAACATCTGGATGGGCCTTTTCAATCTCGTCAAACAGAATTACGCTGTAGGGTTTCCGCCGGACCGCTTCAGTCAATTGTCCCCCCTCTTCATATCCGACATACCCTGGGGCAGCCCCAATCAGTTTTGAGACGGAAATTTTATCCATATATTCTGACATATCGAACCGGATTAACGCCCGCTCATCATCAAATAGGAATCGAGCCAGTGTCTTTGCAGTTTCAGTTTTCCCAACCCCAGTGGGCCCCAAGAACATAAAACTCCCAATTGGCCGATTTGGGTCGCTCAATCCAGCCCGACTCCGTTTAATAGCCTTTGCTACCGCTTTAATCGCCTCATCTTGGCCAACAACCCATTTTTTCAACTCCTCTTCAATCCGGAGGACCTTCTCCAACTCACTTTGGAGCATTTTGCTGACTGGGATTCCGGTCCACTTACTGACCACATCGGCGATCGCCTCCTCATCCACCGCATTTTTGAGCAAGGTGCCCCGCCGTTTCATTTCGGCCCACTTCTCCTCCAACTCTTTCAGCTTCTGTTGGAGAGAGATAATTTCCCCATACTCAATCCGGGCCGCCTCGTCGTACCGCCCCTCCCGTTTTGCAATTTCCGCTTGAACTTTTAACTCTTCAATCTTTTGTTTGATTTCGGCAATCTCTTTTAAGACCCGCTTCTCCTCCTCAAATTGGGTCTCCAATTGCCGTCGCTTCTCCTCCAGATTGGCCAACTCTTTTTCAATCTCCTCCAACCGCTTTTTAATCCGGTCATTTTCTTCCTCCAGTTGGAGTGCCTCTTTCTCCACCAGTAACTGGTCAATCTCCCGTTTAATTTTTGCCAATTCGAAAGGTTCACTCTCAATTTGCATCCGAATCTCAGCTGCTGCTTCATCAATTGCGTCAATCGCTTTATCTGGAAGGTATCGGTCGGTAATATACCGGTCGGTCAATTTGGCGGCCGCCACCAACGCCTCGTCTTTAATCTCCACTTGGTGGTGGGCTTCCAACCGCTCTTTCAACCCCCGGAGGATTCGGATTGCCTCATTTATAGTCGGCTCATCTACCCGGACCGGTTGGAACCGCCGTTGGAGGGCCATATCTTTTTCGAAATATTTCCGGTATTCTTTCAGTGTGGTAGCCCCAATTGTCCGGAGTTCCCCCCGGGCCAATGCCGGTTTTAAAATGTTGGCCGCATCCATACTTCCCTCTGCAGCCCCAGCTCCTACAATTGTATGGATTTCATCGATAAAGAGAATAATATTTGAATTGGATTTCACTTCCTCCACAACCGCTTTTAACCGGTCTTCAAACTCTCCCCGATATTTGGCCCCGGCAATTAGGGCGGTCATGTCCAGTGCAATAATCCGCTTATTTTGAAGGCTTACTGGGACTTCTTTCTTTACAATCCGTTGGGCCAACCCCTCTACCAGTGCAGTCTTTCCAACCCCCGGTTCTCCCAGTAAAATTGGATTGTTTTTAGTTTTCCGGATTAAAATTTGAATCATCCGGTTTATCTCCTCATCCCGACCAATTACAGGGTCCAACTTCCCTTCCCGGGCCCGTTGGGTTAAATCAATTCCATACTTATTCAATGCATCCAAATTTTCATCGGCAGATTTGGACTCAATCTTTTTCCCGGCCCGGATTGACTCCAGTGTCTTTTGAAGCTCCATTAAATCCACAAATTTCCCGAGGGTCTCCTTCATCCACCCCTCTTTTAAATTTGCGACAATCCAAGTGTCCACTGCAATATATTTATCCCCCCACCGGGTTGCCAACGCCTCCCCCTGTTGAAGGGAATGGATTAATTCCCGACCAATCCGGATTGACTCTTTTGTAATATTGTCCACCTTTGGTAGTCGGTCCACTGCAGACCGGACCTCCAGCTCAATCGCCACTTTATCGACCCCCATTTTATTTAGGGCCTGATTTAGGAGTGTATTTGTATTTGTCAACAACCCCCACAGGAGATGTAACGGGTGGACTTCTGGATTTTTATTATGGAGGGCTAAGCTTAGCCCACTCTCAATTGTCTCCATCATCTGATTTGTCAACTTTTCGAAAAGTTTCTCCATCGACTTCCTCCTTTAGCTTTAGTTATTAAAATTATAACTAATTGAGTCAATCTATGTCAAGTTATCCAGTTGGGGAGATTTTGCAAAGGAGAGCTTAAAAGGGACTCTTTTAATAAGGGGAAAAGGGAGAAAGAAAATTTTGGAAAATTTTTTGGGGGCTTACTCTCCAGTTAGCCAAAACTCCCCACTGGAGAGGATTGGCTCTGAGAAGTTTACCCCCACCAACTGGACTCCCCCCAACAGAATAGTTGGTAGGGTCCCCACTTCCACTTTAAAGTTTAAGAAATGGCTCTCCACTTTTACCGGGTGAAAATATTTAAACTGGTCCCCCCTTCTAATCAGATACCGATACTTTTCCGGGACAAAGATTTTTAAGTCAACCCCTTCCCCCCTTTTTGCTAACTCCACCTTCTCCACTTTCCCAATAGGAATAGATTTGTAGTAGAGGGGAGCCCCAACCCCAATGAATCGGGTCCCCGGAGTGTGGAGGGTAAACCGGACCCCTCTTTCGTAGTGGGTTGGGGGTGGGTTAATTGAATCTAGGCTAAAGTATCGGGCCGGCTTTCCAACTTTAGAGGGGATAAGTTTAAAAATCC
>JBDONQ010000156.1:0-2710 GCA_039831255.1 Campylobacterales bacterium | reverse complement strand
CGAAGGAGTAGGGTATTTACTTGGTCACTATACCCGTAATCTTCTAAATAGGTTTTTAACACTTTAATCGCATCCTCCTTATACCCTTTTTTGAGTAGCACTTTAGCAAAAATTATCCAACTCTCCGGCTGTTTTACATCGATTGAATTGGCTTTTAACGCCCAAATTTTGGCCAAATAGAGATTTCCCTGTTTAAGAAAGATATTGGCAATTTTTATCGCTTTTTCATAGGTTGGTTCATTGTTGTAACTCTGGATTAAAGTCGCCAAATCTATTTTTTTCTCCACAATTCTCCCGGGGGGAGGAGTTTTCCGGGGGGGGAGAGTTGTCACGATAGGGGGGGCGTACCTCCCTTTTCCACTCTCTTGAGAAGGAGATACCGGCTCTTTTTTGATTAATTCTTCTTTAAATTTTGGAGTCTCTACAATCGGCCGGTTTGAAGTTGAAATAGGTTGGGTAGGGGTTCTAAGGTAGGCCGGTTTCCGGGCCTCCTCCAACGGGGTGGGGGGAAGTTCTGGAAGTTGAAATTTTAAAACCGGCGATGAGACCCCCTCTCGGAGAGTATCAGTTTTCCCGGGGGATAAAGGAGTCTTAGGGTTAGTTTCCGGGGAAGTTTTGCCCCCTCTTTCTGTTGGAGCTCCCCCTATCCCCCCCCGTTGGGAAGAGGATTGGTTAACGGCAGGAGTGCCACTCCGGTTCCCTTCCCGGCGGGTCTCCGCTGAAACTACATTAACCCGCTTCACCTCCACCACCGGGGAAGGGGGTTGGGTTCCTACCTTACTTTCCGGCTTTGAAAACTTTTTGAAGAGGGTTTCCCTCTCAATGTAGAGGTAGTACCCCCCTCCGACCAGTGCTACCACCCCTCCAGTTATAGCCCCCCATTTGAGGAAGAGTCGACGGTAATACCGCCGTTCCAGCTCCTCATATCTATGCATTGAACTCCTTCAAATCCATAATTGCTATTTCGATATATTTATTGGAAAGTTTTAGGAGGTCCACCTTTGCCGGCCGTTTGGAGTAGAAATAGTCCAGCACATCGAAGAGTTTAAACATCAATTGATTTGTAGTCCGGAGGGACCCTTTTGTAAATTTATAAATCTTTTTAAAATTGGATTTTCGGAACATTGTCCCAATCTCAAAGAGTCCCGCCCGGTTCAGTTTCGTTAAAATGAAATTCTGGGTCTCTTCAAAGGAGATTGGGGAGGTAGGGATTATATAGTTAATTCGGCTTTTAAAATGTTTTTTCTGGAGCAGTTTCTCAATATCGGTGTCGTGGGTTGCAAAGAGGAGGGTCACATTCCCCCGGTCCGCATAAATCCTCAAATTTTCCCAATTTTCAGCGGAGAGGAGTTGGGCCTCGTCGATTAAAAAGGTTTGAGCTTTCTCCGGTTTCACTTTCCGGAGAAGGTCCAAAATTCCCTCTATCTCCGAATAGGGGTTTGAGACAAAAAAGATAATCTCCTCATCCTTCAACTCTTCATAAATTTTCTTCAAAATCATACTCTTCCCACTCCCAGCCTCTCCAGTTAGGAGAACTATCTTCTCCTGCTGTCTAATTGTGGAAATAAGGTCAATTTTCACCTTCTCTTGGGAAGGGAGAGGGACATAAAACTCCGTCTCCACCACATCCCGGAAAAGTTCCCTCGCCTTTTTAAAGTCCACCAAAGCCCAAATCCCTCAATGTTTTTTTCGTGTTCAAATTAATGATATGGGGGGTAATTATAAAGACCAACTCCTCTTTTTCGCTGTAATCTTTCTCATAAGAGAATAGGTATTTCAAAATCGGAATCTCTTTTAATACCGGAATCCCATTATGAGTAAAATCTTTTGTATTTAAAATCAACCCCCCCATTACCAGCGTTTGCCCATCTTTCAACCGGACAATTGTGGAGAGGGTTTTATCTGTGGTAGCCGGGGGTCGGTCCAGATTGGGGTTGGTGGCGTCGGCTGAGTTAATTAGGGCGCTAATCCGTGGGTAAACATTTAATATAATTGTCCCATCGTCGGAGATTTGGGGAGTAATATCTAAAATCACCCCTACAAACTTGGAACCCACTGTATAGGTTACCTCTGTAGTTCCGGTTGTTCCGGTGGTAGTTGTAGAGCTAGCATATTTATAATAGAGGGTTTGGCCTACTGTTACAATTGCTTTTTGATTGTTCAAAGTTACAATCTTTGGATTGGAAATAGAGTTTACGTCCCCAAAGCTGGCCAAAAAGTTGATTAACCCCTTTTCAGTAAAGTAAGAGTTGGTTTTAAATACAGAGTTGCTACCGGTAATCGCCTTCAATCCTTGGGCCAACGGCACCGTTCCACTGGAGGTGAGTTGAAGAGTTTGCCAATTTATTCCAGTTTCATGCTGTTTTGTCAATCTAACCGATAAGATTTTAACATCTACTAACACCTCCCGGGTAAGTCTCTTAACCAGCTCTTTTATATATTTGTCAACTGCATCCAGTTGCCTCTTTGTCCCAGTCACAGTTATCAAGCCAGCAATTGGATCAGTTATAACTGCAGTGGGGATAGTAGTAAAAGGATTCACTCCACTATTTTTCAACAGAGTTTCAATATCCGATTTAATTTCTGCCCAAAGGTCCGATTTAAATTCGGAAGAGACAGTAGCTCCTTCCGTCGTAGAGATGGAACCCCCGGTAGAGCTACCCCCTCCCGCTGTACTGGCAGTAGCCACTTTATTACTTCCACTTCTCTG
>JBDONQ010000267.1:0-2713 GCA_039831255.1 Campylobacterales bacterium | reverse complement strand
TGGAGTGGGTTGGTGGATTTAATTCAAACTACCCAAGAGACCGACGGAAATTGGACGATTATAACCCCCTACTCCAACTCTTCCACAATTCAGGATGTTTTAGGGGCCTACTTCCGGCAGTGGGGGGTTCAGGGAAATGACGATGTTTTTGGAAATGAATTGGTGGTTCTAGTTTTTGGGGGGCCTGCCGGTCGGGGAACCCTCTCCAGCGAGTTTAATAACAGTTACGGGTACTACATCTACCCGGCAGAGCAGATTTACGGAATTATCCCTAATGACGAGACCAACTGGACTCTGGTCCAACTCACTACCAATCAAGGACAGGTAAAAATTTTTCAAGATTACTACCTCCTCCGGGGGGGGGCGGCAATTGTCCCAGTTCAAGAGCCAGGGAAGGATGATTTCAATTTAACATACCATTTTAATTACTTTCCATGGCGGGACCAAAACTACACCGAAGGAAACTCCACTCTATTGGCCGACCATATAACCGAATTCAAATTTAGAGAAAAGAATGGGAATTTAATTATTTATATCTGCCTCACTACCGATAATGCCGATTTGGCGGAATACAATTTAACAGTCTGCAAAGAGAAGGTAATCTACTAATGGAGAGGATAACTTTTAAAAGAGGGAATCGAAAAGGGTTTAGTTTAATGTTGGTGCTGTTATTTGTAATTGTGATGGCGGTGATTGGAGCGTTGGCACTGGAATTTATTGGGATTGGAACTAAACACACAGTCCAATCCTTTATCGACCTTCGAAGCAAATTGATGACCCGGGCGGGGACAGAATTTGCAATTATGGCGATAGAGGCCCACGACTTCTCCCAATCCTGCCTAAAACAGGTTAATTTGGACGACCCCGGATTTGATATAAATATCACTTTCCACTACTTTATGACCGATTGCGGGGTTTGCGGGGATAACTTCTGCACCCCAATTGAGACCAATGAGACTAATGGGACGGTGTTAATTTACACCCAAGTGGTCCCCAAAATCCCAGACCTGTTCCGGGTTAGAACTTTCCGGGTAACCCTCCAAAATCCGTGAAACTGACAGGCTCTTTCTGCCAATGGTTCCCCCCAGCTCTCCCGATTCTCCTCTTCTATGTTGGGGGGATTTTCACCGGATGTGGAAAACCGGAACCCCCCCGGTGGTACATCTCACCTCCAGCAGGGGTCACTGAAGGGGTTGGGGCAGGGCCCACCCGGGAGATTGCAATTGAATTGGGAGTGTTGGAAGCCCTCCAGAGGTTGAATTCAAAAGTGGAGGGGTGGGTTGGGAACAGTTTAACCTACTCTTTAAAAGGGGAAAGTTTAGAGAGATTCTATCAAGTGGCAGTAAAAAGTCTCGCCTCAGCCCCGTTTATCTCCTATCGGATTTTAAAATTGAAAAGAGTAGGGGAAAATTGGTATGGATTAATCCGATTAAATCTCCCGAAAAGCCGGGAGATGGGGGAGCGGATGGTAGGGGGGAAGTTGGAGGAGTTGGAAGGGTTTGTAAAGGGAGGGAAATGGTTCCTATTGAGGAACTGGAAAAAGATTCAACGGTTGAAAGGGGAGGTGGATAGGGAGTTGGAATTTTTGGAGTCGATAGGGGGAGGAGAGGGGCTCAGATCCCGGTTTGGGGAGGTTAAAAGGAAGTTGGAGAAGGGGATTCCAGTGGAGGTGGAGTTACCTTCAATAGTGACCAGTGGGGTGGTGGCTGAGGTGGAGAGGAGAGGGGGAATTTTAATCCGGGGAAAAGGAGGGGTAAAAATTTCGGGGAAGGTGGAGGAGAGGGAGAGAAGGGTTAATGGATTATTGGAACTGGAATGGAGAGGAAAAGTGGTAATTCGGGAAGGGGGAGAGGAGATTGAAATTCCGGTTCAATTGAGGGTAGTTGGAATTCCGAACCGGAAAGCCCTCCGGGAAGTTCTGTTGAAAAAATTTTTAAAACTCCTCTTTGAAGGGGGTTAATGGGGCCATCGGACCCACTTTTAAATATTCTCCTATTTATTTTTGTGGTAGGGCTCTCAGTAGGAGGAACTCTCCTATTTGAACGGTGGCGGGAGCTCCTTCGGCAACGGCAGTTGGAACAGGTTGTCTCCCAATTCTCCCCCCCCCTTCCAACCAATCTCCAAATAGAGGGGGGGGCGATAGAGGGGATTAAATTGCTGGCGGAGGGATACCGGAAAAGTGGGGAGTATCAGAAGAGTATCTATCTCTACCACTGGCTCTACAGGCAGTTGAAAGGGCCGGAACCTCTGCTGGAGTTGGGGCGGACCTATCTGGAAGCGGGGTTTCTCCAAAAAGGGGAGGAAGTTCTCCTCCAGCTCCTCCACCGGTATCCCCGGTATCGGGAGGGGTTGAGACTTCTGCTCCAAATTGAGGAACGATTGGGGAATTGGGAGATGATTCGGGATATTTTAGAGAGTTTTGAAATTTTGGGAGAGGAGGAGAATGCCCGAGAGATTGGGTATATCCGATGGCTTCTCTATAAAAATCGGCAACTGGTAGGGGAAGAGCCCTCCACCCCGGGGAAGTTAGTTCAAAAATTTCCATTTTTGGAGCGGAGTTATTTAAAATATCTATTCTCTACCAATCCCAGTGAGGGGTACCGGTGGGTGGAGAGGGAACCTCTCCAATTTTTGGACCTTTACTTCCACCGGAACGATATTCCCCACCGCCCCTCCTTTGAACCAGTTCTCTGGGCAAAAAAGGAGTTACCCT
>JBDONQ010000099.1:0-9556 GCA_039831255.1 Campylobacterales bacterium | reverse complement strand
GCCCCCTCATCTGTAAAAATCCCATTTTTTAAGAAACTCATCTGCCCCACCCCCCAGAGGGCGTGGGCAATTTGGAGGGAGTGGCCTGGGTATCGGGGAGCGATTTTCCCCAGTAGGAGATTGTGGAAACAGCCCGCCTCCGGGAGATGGTAATCGATTAAACCGGGGGTTGTAAACTGAAGGAGGGGTCGGAAGAGCCGTTCGGTGGGATATCCAATCCACTTATCCTCCACCGGGGGTTTCCCAACTACAATTGAGTAGTAGAGGGGTTCTTTTTTCATTGTAATTGCCGTGACATTTAAAACTGGGAACCGCTCCGGGAGGGTGTAGTAACCGGTGTGGTCCCCAAACATCCCTTCAATCTCCCACTCCTCTGGATTGCACCACCCTTCAATGACAATATCGGCATCCGCTGGAATTTCAATCGGGTTGGAAACCGATTTAACCACCGCCACCCTTTTCCCCCTTAGCCACCCCACTACCCCCAACTCGTAAATCCCCGGGGGGAATGGGGCTGAAGCGGCCCATAGGTAGAGGGGGTCTCCCCCGATTGCAATTGAGACCGGCATCGCCCTTTTCGCCCATTTGTACTCCCAGAAGAGGTGGTGGCCATCTTTATGAATTTGCCAGTGGAGCCCCAGTCGGTTTTTGGAGTAGACTTGAAGCCGGTAGAGCCCCAAATTTTTAACCCGCCCATCCAAGGATTGGGTGTAAACTTGGCCGGCGGTAATAAAAGGGCCCCTATCCAACTCCCAACTCTTCAAAATTGGCAATTGGAACAGGTCCACCGCTTCTCCCCGGAAAATTATCTGCTGGGCTTCTCCGGTGGAGACCCGTTTTGGATGGAGATTTTTTAGCCGGAAGAGCCGTTGGAGGAGGGTTACCCCCTCTTCCCAATTGGCCGGGGGCTTTAACTGGACCAATTTTTCAATCTCCCGCTCCCACTCCCCGATTGGCCGGCGGAAAATCTCCTCTACCACCTCCCGATTGGCATAGAGATTCATAACTACAGGAATCGGGATAGGTTTCCCGTTTCGCCGGGGGTTTTTAAAGAGGAGGATTTGGGGGTTGGGCTTTTTAGCCTCAATATAGGCCAAATGGGGAATCTCCAGCTCCACTTCCAGTGGGGTTTCAATCTCCCTGACAAACCTTTTCAATTGCTGAAACCTCATCGACCCTTCTTTTCCTCAATAATCTCCACATCGATAATTTCCGGCTCTTTCGGCTTCCGGGAGAAGGGGTAGATAGGGTTTTTTGGCCCCGGGGGGAACAGAAGTTGGGCGAAGAGTTGGCCAGTTAAATCGAAAAGCATTAAAAACCCGATTATGTCGCTAAAAAAGCCGGGAATTATTAGCAGTAGAGCCCCTAAAAACCGAAAAAGACCAATTGAAATCGCATCCTCCACCCGTAACTCCCCCTGGAGAACCCGTTGAAGGTCTGAGAGGAGGGTTAAAGGGGATTCTTTTAAAGTGGAAGCCCCCAATAGGGCGGTAATCACAGTCTCAATAAAGAACCCCAACGGGCTGAAGAGCTCCATAAAAAAGTAGCTACACAAAATCTCCAAAAAAAGGTAGGTTAAAAAGTAGAGCCAACCCATTACTCCCCTTTCTTTTGAGCAGTTTTAGCTCCCCCGACTCCACCAGCTGAGGTTCCCCCTTTTTTCAACTCCTCCAACAGGGCTATAACCCGCTCTACCCCCTCTTCAATTGGAACCTCCCACTTCTCCCCGCTCCGGCGGTTTCGAATCTCTACAACCCCTTTTTGAACCCCCCGGCCAACGATTACCCCAACCGGGAACCCCAGTAGTTCAAAATCGTGAATTTTTACCCCAAACCGCTCTTTCCGGTCATCCAGCAACACATCTACCCCCCTCTCCCCCAACTGCCGGTAGAGTTTTTCCGCCACCTCCACCTGTTTCTCTTTTTTAATATCTCCAATTAAAATCTCCACCTGATATGGGGCCAGCTGGGGGGTCCAGATAATTCCCCGGTCGTCGTGATTCTGCTCAATTGCCGCCCCAATTAACCGGGTCACCCCAATTCCGTAACACCCCATTACAAAGGGTTTACTCTTCCCATTCTGGTCTAAAAAGGTGGCCCCCATCCTTTCGCTATAAAGGGTCCCCAATTTAAAAATGTGGCCCACTTCAATCCCCCTCGTTAAATGGAGGGGACTCCCGCATTTGGGACACCTATCCCCCTCTTTCACAACTGCAATATCCCGGTAGAGGGTTAAATGGCCTAGTAGATTGGCATCCAGTAAACCGGCCCCCTTTATATGGTAATCCTTTTTGTTCGCCCCCGCTACCAGTTCGGTTCCTCCCCGGAGGGCGTCGTCCAAAATGTATCGGACATTGGAAGGGAGCCCGAAAGGACCAATAAATCCCGGAACCAATCCGGCCTCCTCCAACTCCTTTTCTGAAACATCTGCCAACTCCAACGCTCCTATTGCATTTTTCCCTTTTGTCTCCTCTAACTCATCATCCCCCCGGAGGAAGAAAATTACAATTTCGGTGTGGCCATCTTCAAAGATTCCCTTCTTTGCGACAGCTTTAATTACAAAATGGGGCTCTACCCCGACAGCCTCTGCCACCTCCTCTATCTTTGTAATCCCGGGGGTGTAGACCTCCTCCACCTCCTCAGTTTTAACTGGATTCTCTCGGGGGGCGTACTGCCGGGTGGCTACTTCAATATTGGCAGAGTAATCGCAGTTGGAACAGACCGCCAGCAGGTCCTCCCCAGTCTCGGCTAGGACCATAAATTCTTTACTTCCACTCCCTCCAATTGCTCCGCTGTCTGCTTGGACCACCCGGAATTCCAGCCCCATCCGGGTGAAAATTCGCCGGTAGGTCTCCTCCATTAAATTGTACTCCCGCTCCAAATCTTCAAAATCTGCATGGAATGAATAGGCATCTTTCATAATAAATTCCCGGCCCCGGAGAAGCCCAAACCTGGGACGGGCCTCATCCCGGAATTTGAGATTAATTTGGTAAAGGTTCACCGGGAGCTGTTTGTAACTCTTAATTACCCCCCGGACCAGATCCACCACCCCCTCTTCATTGGTGGGGGAGAGGACAAACTCTTTCTCCTTCCGATCCTTTAACCGGAGGAGTTCCGGACCATACTTCCGGTTCCGGCCACTCTCTTCCCAGAGGTCGTAAGGGGTTACAAAGGGGAGGAGCACCTCTTCAGCCCCCGCCCGATCCATCTCCTCTTTAACAATTTGCCGGATTTTATCTAGAACCCTCTTCCCAATTGGGGTGAAATAGTAGAGACCGGCCCCAACCTGTTTAATATATCCCCCCCGGAGAAGGAACCGGTGGCTGGGGATAACTGCATCTTTTGGCTCCTCTTTTAATGTGAAGAGAAAAGACCTACTCCATCTCATCTTATCTACTCCTTACAAAATTTTGCATCTCAATTGCGAATAAGATTATAGAGATTATAGAATAATAGAAAAAAAGGAAAAATAAAAAAAATGGCAACTCGGGACCAAATAGTAGAACTCTATGTGGCGTTATTCCAGCGGGCTCCGACAAAAGAGGAAGTTGAAGGGTGGTATAGTGTAGAGGCGGATAAACCGATGGGGGAGGTGGCCGCCGATATGCTCTTTGCTGGGATAAATGTGGTTCAGCAAGATCCAGAAGCAACCTTTTACTATCCAGATTATTTAAATCTGGCCCTTTACGGCTCCGACTATTATCGGAAAATTATCGAAGATGTCTACAAAATAACCTTAAATAAAGATTATAGTGCCGACCCAGAGGGGATTGACGGGTGGTTAACCCAAGTGGAAAAGCACGGGGGGGACTTTCAGGCGTTGGGGGAGACAATAGGGGATATTATTTACATTGCAGAGCTCTTCGCCTCTGGAGAGTTGCCAGCAGATAGCCCGGAGACAAAGGCGGCGGCAACCGCTTTTAAAAATAGAGTGGAGGTAGCAAATGCCACAGCAGAGAAAGTGGAAAAATTTAATGGGGATTTTCAACTGTTCCAGAGTTTAATTACAGAAGTGACCGATGACCCGGCAACCCTTCAACAGGGGTTGGAAAAAGTGGAGCAGTTGGCCGAGGAGAGCAGAACAGAGGGGGCAATTTTAGAACAGACTGGCGACGAAGGGGAGAATTTCAATACTACTATTACCCCAACTCTGACCAGTGAGGATATCTCCAAAGAGGTGGAAGCCCTTACCAATTTCCAGACCGATATCGCCCCTCTCCTCTCCGGGTATAAATTGAATTTGGAGCAGGTGACCTATAGCTTCCCAACGGAGATACCAACCGATGACCCCTACTATCAACAGTACAACTCCCAATATGGCTGGAAACCTGCAGACTCAACCACAAGGGCGGTTACATCTGGAGTTATTAAAAATTTAGACCCATATTTGGGGTTAAGTTTTGAGGAGGTGAAAGGGGATAATGGGATTATTCGGATAAATGGGCTGGACCATTACGAATCCGGTTACACTGGATTTGGATTTTACCCTACCACCGGGACAGGGGATGGAATTGAAAGTGATATCTTTATCACCCTTCCGGCCAGTGAAGAGACCCTCTCCCACGAATTGGGCCACGGATTGGGGTTAAAGCACCCTTTTGATAGTGAACCGGTAATGCCTTCCGAAGATGATAATACTGCCCACACTATTATGTCCTACACATTCGTAGAGGAGTATTTACCACTTCTCTACTACAACCCCGATGGGAGTTACGGCTATAATTGGACCAATGTAGAAGGGGGGTTCCGGCTTTACGATATTGAAGCTCTCCAGTATCTGTACGGGGGGAACCCAACCCACAATAACGAAAATACCACTTATTCGTTAGGGAATCTCCCCCAAAATGGAGGTTTTTATCTAATAGATGACCGGGGGGGGATTGATTTGTTAGACCTCTCTGATACCACATTTAACAACTACATCAATTTAACCCCCGGTACTTTCTCTTCAGTTGGAAGTAATTTTTTGGAGTGGACCCTCCATCGGCAGGTCCTCCAACTCCAACAGAAGTACCACTTCTCCGACGATTTTCAGATTCAGTTTGAAAAGTGGGCCCTCCACCATTTGAAAGATAATCCTCTAGCCTATACCGGGGAAGACAATTTAGGGATTACTGCCGGTTCAATTATTGAAAACTACTCTGGGGGGAGCGGAAAAGATATTGTCTACGACAATAGTGGCAACAATATAATCTCCACCGGTGCCGGAGATGATACAATTTATCTATTAAATGGGGGAGACGACCGAGTAGATGGAGGGGAAGGGCACGATATTGTCTATATTAAAAATTTAGAAAGTTACACTTCCCAATGGTTGGATTCCACAACCCTTCTATTGGACAATGGATTGAACCAAATAATTTTGGAGAATGTGGAGGAGTTTTACTCCTTTTAATTGGGCCCCCTCCACCGAGGAGGGGGTTACTTTAAAATCCCTTTTTCCAGATGGTACTCACACTTATTCAAATCCATCTCTGCAGAATCCCCCCCAAAGAGCCGTTTTAAAACTGAGACATAGATATCGGCCTCTGGGGAGTGGGAGAGTTTCCGGAGGGTTTTAGTTGGGTGGTGTAGAAATTTTTTGAAGGCCATTTTTACCACTTTCTCCACCTCATCCCCCACCTCCGGCGGGATGTATCGCTTCCGAACTGCCTTTGAAACCGCTTCCCCAACCGCCTCTTCAGCCCGCTGATGGAGGAGTTTTATTACCGGTTCAATAGAGACCTGCTGGAGATATTTGTAAAAATCCTCTACACAGTTGGAGATTAACCGGAGCCCCTCCTCCACCTCTCTCTCCCGTTGTCGCCGGTTGGCTTCACTAATCTCTTTTAAATCGTCCACCGTAACTATTTTTAACCCGGGAAGCTCCATCTCCTCCACATCTCGGGGAATGGCTAAGTCAAACCAGAGCCGGGGAAATTTGGTCTCTCGAACCTGTTCCCGCCGGATAATTGGATAGGGGGCCCCAGTAGCGGTAAATAAAAGCCGGTAACTATTTATCAATTTTGGTAACATCTCCAGCGGATGAACCTCCACATTTACATTCTCCCCCAACTCCTCCCGAAGGGCAAAAGCGTTTTCAATACTTCTATTTACCAATAAAATATTGACCCCCTCCTTCACCAAATTTTTTGCAACAATCCGGGAAGTATCCCCAACCCCCACTACAATCGCACTTAAACCGCTCAAATTTCCCAACAACTGCTTCGCTTCCCGGACCGCAATAGAGGCAACACTGACCGGCTCTTGGGAGATTTGGGTCCGGTTCCGGACCCGTTTTGCACATTTAAAAGAATAGTGAAGAAGCCGGGTTAAATTTTGGCCAATATACCCCTTTTCATACCCCTCGATAAAGGCTTCCTTCAACTGCCCAGTTATTTGGGTTTCTCCAACTACCATTGAGTCGAGGCTACTGGCAACCCTGAAAATGTGCTCCACCGCTCCGGGACCCCGGAACCTCTCCCCCTTTTCCAGCTCCTCCCAACTCAAATAGTTTTCCAGCACCTTTGAATAAAGCCTATCCAACTGGGGTTCCCGGTCAAAAATCAGCTCAATCCGGTTGCAAGTTTTTAAGAGACATATCTCTTTAAATTCCTCCAACTCTTCCCACCCCAGTTGGGAGAGCCGGGACCTAAGGGTTACATCGGAATTTCGGTAATTGTAACTGAGAATGAAATACATCTCCCCTCCTTATCTACTCCGTTTCCAAATTGCTGACCCCAATCTAAATAGGACCACCCCAATCCAAGCCCCCATTCCGGCAAAGATTATATTAATCCACCAATACCCCTCCGCAGTTCCTTGGCCGTAGCTGTGGAGCCCTTGGGCAATGTAGAAGTTGACCCCAAAATAGGTCATTAAAATGAAGAAAAAGGCCAAAAAGGAGAGAAGGGAGAAGAGAAATTCCCCCCTCATTTTAGGAATTAGTTTTGTGTGGATTACAATCCCGTACACAATCATTGAGATTAAACTCCAAGTCTCTTTCGGGTCCCAACTCCAGTACCGCCCCCAACTCTCATTAGCCCAAACCCCTCCTAAGAAAGTCCCAATTGAGAGGAGAGCCAACCCGATATAGAGGGCTATATAAATTACATTGTTCAACTGCTTAATTTGGAACTCCAACCCCCGGTTCCGGTTTAATGCGAATAGAATTAAATTTAAAAGCCCCAACATCGCCCCAACACTTAAAAAACCGTAGCTGGAGGTGATAACCGCCACGTGGATTAAAAGCCAGTAGGATTTTAAAACGGGGACCATATTGGTGATTTGGGGGTCAATATTGTTTAAATGGGCCACCATCATAAACATCCCTGCCACAAAGAGCCCCGCCCCCAACGCCAACATCGATTTTCGGAAAAAGATTAGAGAGGCTAAAGCACTACCCCACGCAATAAAAACTATCGATTCGTAGGCATCGGACCAAGGGGCGTGGCCCGCCACATACCATCGGAGAATCATATTTCCAGTGTGGAGGAGAAACCCCAGCAACCCCAGCCCCCAGAAGAGTTTCTCCAGTTTTGGATACCGCTTCCGCCGGAGAATTTCAAAAAATCCTAAAAAGATTACAATTAATCCCAATGTGGAGTAAATACCAATCAATTTTGGAAAAATCCCCCACCGGTTATACCGAATCTCCCACTCCACCCGGGCTGGGGAGGGGAGAATCTCTCCACTAAACTCTTGCTGGAGTTTGTAAATCTGCTCCCGGGCCTCTTTTACAATCTCCGGATTGTAATTTTGAACCCCGTCGGCCAACTTTTTAAAGAGGTTGAAGTAGAATTGGGCATCAATCGGGTTCAGTAACCCCATTGAAACCGCTTTCTGGATATCGGCAATACTGAACCACCGGTAGTTCATCTTTTTAGAGTTGGGGGTTGGGAAGAGGCGGAAAATTTGGGCAGTATAAACCGTAAAAGCAATATAGACCCGCTCATTTATCTTTAACCACTCCCGATCCAGTTTTGTCCGCTCTTTATCGGGGGTTTTTAACGCTTTATCCACCTCCTTTGAAAATTTGAATTCCCCATTCTGATCGAAAAAAGCGTTATAAGGGGCGTATTTTCCAGAAATCCCCAACAATTTTCTGATTTTGGGATGCCCCACATAAATCATTGGAATTTTCTGGAATTGGGAGGGGTAAGCGACCATCCCCGCAACAATTTGATTGTAATCCATCCCTAAAAATTTAGTTTTCCGGGTCAATTTGTGGACCACATCCATATCTAAAGTATCCATTGGCTCAATCCGACCCCGACTCTGGACCAGCACTTGGGCCCACTGCTCCGTCGCTGGCCCCGATTTCTTTGCAAACTCCTCGATTAAGAAATTGGAGGCTGAGGTGGGGGTCCCCAATCCGAGGGTTAACAGAAGGGCAACCCCAAATAATCCACTCTTCCGGAGAGTCTCAATTGTGGCCCGGAACCGACTCCGGCGGTAGAGCATACTCCAGATAAACCCTATTGTTAAAAGAGCGTACCCCAGATAAGTGAGGTACATCCCTGGGTCATGGTTTACCGAGAGGATACTCCCTTGTTCATCTGGATCGTAACTGGCTTGATAAAACCGATATCCGTTGTAGACGAGGATATGGTTCATGTAGATGTGATATTTAAATTTGGTATTCCCGTCAATTACTGTAACCCAGCTGTCGTAACTACTGGGTTGCATACTCCCCGGATACTTTTGGACCTGAAACTTATCCAGCCTAATTTTAAACCCCAACTGAAACGGCTCCAAATCGGAGGGGTTACTTTTACTCCGCTGGAGCATAATCTCCGATTTGGTCTCCCCAATCCGGAGATGGAGGGTCCCCTCATACCCAAAGTAGCGGGTTATCGCTGCCCCCACCAAAATCACTAGAATTGAGAGGTGGAGTAGGAAAATTGGAAACTTTTTATAAGTTTTAAACCGCCACATTACCCCAATTAAATTGAGCCCCAATAGCCAGATCAACCCTTCAAACCACTTTGTCTCGTAGACATATTTCCACGCCTCTTCCAAACTCCCCATCAGTGTCGCCTGCCACTGGGCACTTAAAAACAGAATTGAGAGGAAAATCCCCATCTCCACTGAGAAGAAGAAGTTAATTAACCTCTCCAGTAGCGGTTTTTTGCTCAATTTCTCTCCTTTTTATACTTCTCTTCCACCCTTTTTAAAATTGCCAAAAATTGGGCTGGGGGCCGGGCCCCAATAAAAGAGGTAAAGAGCTCTCCATTTGATTTTATAAACATAATTGTTGGGGTTGAGCCGGTAAAGTAATTGGCCACCGGCAGAGGAACCCGGTCCCGGTCCGCTAAATAAAAGAGGGGGATAAAGTGGCTATTTATGTAATTGGCCACCTCCGGGTCTGTATAAACCTTCTCCGCCAGATATCGGCAAGGGGAGCAGGTAGTCAATCCAATATCTACAAAGATTAATTTCCCCTCCCGTTGGGCCAACTGCTGGGCTGACGAGTAGCTGAGGGCCCAATTCACCTTTCCACTCCAATCAACTCCAAAACTGAAAATTGCAACAATTAAAAATGCCAAAAGCCGTCCCATTTCACCTCCTTTTAATTT
>JBDONQ010000080.1:0-9594 GCA_039831255.1 Campylobacterales bacterium | reverse complement strand
CAACCGGAAAGGGGGGAGGAACCCTTTTTTAAAAATGGTCCTTTTCCCAGAGAATCCTCCTTTTAATTGAAGGGGAGAGAAAAGGGGAAAAGTGTAGAGGGAATGTGAGCTACCCCGCCTTAAAAGGCGGGGCTTCCTGCTTCACAGGTAGATGACTAGTCTGTATAAACAGACCCCGCCAGAGCTACCTCCACAGCCATTAATTCGGACTGCTCCAGCCCTACTTTTTATCGGCTTAACTTGGTTATCGCTATTAAAATAAAATTTATAAAAAAATTCAAACGGAAATTAAATTTCCGAGAATTTTTTTATCCGCCTTTCATCACTGCCTTAAAAGGCGATGGTTTCGGCGGAATTTGCTAAAAAGGGGGAGTTATCCTTTTCTAGAAAATAAAAAAATCCAACCCCTTTCGACCCTTCCCCTTTCAAAATTTAGAGTTGGCTACCCTTCTTCCTTCCCCCGCTTGTCCAGTTGGGCCAGTTTCTCCTCCACCGATTTAATTTTTTGGATAATTCTTCCCTTTTTCCGTTTCCGAATATCCATTTTTGCAACGATATAGACCCGATTTGCCTCCGGTTCCAGTACTCGATAGGCCCGGTTTAAAAGCTGGGTCGCCTCTTCTATCTCCTCCACCTCCACAATTGTCCCCATTGGGGTAAATTGATACGGGTATCCGCTCTCCTGGATGATTTTAATCACTGGAGCCACATATTTACTCACACTCTCCCCTTTATCGGTTGGGAAAATTGCAAACTCCATTAAAACCGACATAATCCCTCCTTTTTAGCTGTGAAGCAGGAAACCCCACCTTTTAAGGCGGGGTAGCTCACAGAATTTATATCCTCTCCCTTTAAAAACTTCCCCTCAAACCCCTTTCACCCCCCCTTCAACTGCTCTTTAATAAATTTTCCAATTGAAATTGGGTCTACCCCCATCCACCGCTCCAACTCCTCTTTTGTCCCGTGGGGGATAAAGATCGTGGGGTATTCAAATGTGTAAATCTCCGGAAATCGATGGTGGGCCCCCACCTCTTCCCGAATTAGCTCTGCAACCCCCCCCTCTTGGACATTGTCACTGACCACAACCCAAACCTCAGCCTCCAACTCCAGAAGTAACTCCAAATCCAACGGCTTTAAAAACCGCAAATCGACCAATCCCACCTCCCCGTCGGGAATTCCCTCCCCCTTTAGCCATTCTAAGGCTTGATGCCCTCGCCCCACCCCATTTCCATATCCCAAAATCATCACTTGCCTCCCCGGTTTTAAAATCTCTCCTTTCCCCTCCCGGAACGGAGTTGGGGGGAAAAGTCCGTCGGGAAGATCAAACTCCCCCCGGGGATACCGGAATGCTATCGGGGAGCGGTCCCACAAATATGCAAACCGGACCGCTTCCCGGAGGGTCCCAAAATCCCGGGGGGCCATTAATCGGATATTGGGGAGAATTCTCAAATAGCCAACATCAAAGACCCCCTGGTGGGTCTCCCCGTCGGCCCCCACAATTCCAGCTCGGTCAATTGCAAACCGGACCGGATAGTTGTCTAGACAGACATCGTGGATTACTTGGTCGTATCCCCGTTGAAGGAAAGTGGAGTAGAGGACGACAAAGGGTTTAAACCCCTCCTTTGCCAATGGGGCCATTGAGGTAACTGCGTGCTGTTCAGCAATCCCTACATCCCAGAATCGGTCCGGGAACTTTTGAATTAACTCTTTTAATCCAGTTCCGCTGGGCATTGCCGCAGTCACCCCCACCACTTTCCGGTCCCCTTCGGCCAACCGGGTCAACTCCTTTGAAAAGACCCTTGTGGCCGAGAGTTTCGGTCGCTTTAACGGCTCTCCAGTGGCCAAGTCAAAGGGGCTCACCCCGTGCCAATGTTCATAATATCCCTCCGCCTGCCGATACCCCTTCCCTTTTATCGTCTTTGCGTGGACCACCACCGGTTTCCCCATCTCCTTCGCCTGCTGGAGGGTCGAGATAATCTCCTCCAAATTGTGGCCGTCAATTGGCCCAATATACTCTAGCCCCAACTCCTCAAATAGAATCCCATTTACCGCTAGAAGCTCCTCCAATTTCCGGGCAATGTAGTGGAACTCCCCAGGGAGGGCCCGGAGGGCTCTCTTCACCCGCTCTTTAAACCCTTGGTAAAACCGGCCCGCTTTCAATCGGGTTAAATATTTACTAATCGCCCCGATTGGCCGGCTAATACTCATCTCATTATCATTCAAAATAATTACAACAGGGTACTTCTGCTCCCCCAACTCATTCATCGCTTCGTAAACCATTCCGGCACTCATCGCCCCATCCCCAATTAAGACTACAGGAATCCGATTTTCCCCTTTCAATTTAATCGCCTTCGCCGCCCCCACCGCAATCGAGAGGGAGGTGGAGGAGTGGCCGGCGCTAAAGTAGTCGTAAGGGCTTTCGGAGGGTTTTGTGTATCCACTAATCCCCCCAAACTGCCGGAGGGTCTCAAACTCCCGCCATCGGCCGGTTAAAAGTTTGTGGGCGTAGGCTTGATGGCTGACATCAAATATAAATGGGTCCTTTTCCGGATTGAATACATAATGCATTCCAATAATTAACTCCACTGCCCCTAAAGTAGAGCTCAAATGGCCCCCATTTTTGGAGACCACCTCCAAAATCCTCTGCCGAATTAATTTTGCCACCTCTTCCAATTGGGAGAAAGTCAATCCCTTTAAATCGATTGGTCTCTCCATCTCCAATTGGTCCAATAGAGCCATATCTCTCCTTTTCCCAAGTATCCAACGGCTATTTTAACAGGTCTAACCCTTCAACAGGGGTTGTGGTATAGTTTTAGAAAAAGTCCACCCCTACAGGAGGAGCTGGAGATATGGAGCTTTGGCAAAATATTTATTCCCATTTTAATCCGGTTGCTTTTCAGCTATTTGGAATTCCGGTCCACTGGTACGGAATTATGTACCTCTTTGCATTGGGGGTGGGGTTCTGGGTAGCTCTCCACTTTGCCCCCCAGTTGGGGTTAAAAAGGGAAATTGTAGAGGAGTATTTTATTTGGGTGGAGATTGGAATTATTTTGGGGGCCCGGATTGGGTATTTCCTCTTCTACGTCCCAAACAATAGCTACTACTTCCTACATCCGTGGGAGATTTTTAACCCGTTCGATAATGGTCGTTTTGTCGGAATTAGGGGGATGAGTTACCACGGGGCATTAATTGGAGGAGTTTTGGCGACTCTCCTCTATAAAAAGTTTCGGCCGGAAGTGGATTTGTGGCGGTTGGGGGATTTGGCCGGATTGGCAATTCCAATCGGATATATCTTTGGGCGGATTGGAAATTTTTTAAATCAAGAGCTCTACGGCCGCCCCACCTCCCTCCCGTGGGGAATTTATGTAGATGGAACCCTCCGGCACCCCTCCCAACTCTACGAAGCTTTTTTAGAGGGGGCTCTCCTATTTGGAGCTCTCTACTACTATTTTAAACGGTTTTACCGGCATCCCGGAGAGTTAATTGGACTCTACCTGTTAGGGTATTCGGGGGCCCGGTTTATTGCTGAGTTTTGGCGGGCCCCAGACCCCCAATTGGGGTTTCTCTGGTTTGGTTTGACAATGGGACAGTGGCTGAGTATTGGAACGGGTATTGGGGGGTTCTTACTCTGGTATTATAAGAGGAGGTCCAAATGAGGAGAAAAAGGGTAGCGGTAGTTGGGGGAGGGATTAGCGGTTTAACGGTAGCTTATTATCTGCAACGGCACTTTGATGTGACAATTTTTGAGAAGGAGAAGTGGGGAGGAAAAGCCTCCACTGTGGAGATAAATGGGTATCTCTTTGAAGAGGGGGTAAATGGGTTCTTAGACAACTCTCCGTTGACTCTGGAACTTTGCCGGGAGATTGGGGCTGAGGTGATAAAAGCCAACCCAAATAGTAAAAAGCGGTTTATCCATGACGGCCGGCTCTACCAGCTCCCCTCTTCCCCGAAGGAGTTTTTAAAGAGCCCAATTCTCTCTCTGGCTGGAAAATTGCGATTAATTAAAGAGCCCTTTATCCCCCCTTATTGTGAAGAGGAGACCGTTTGGGAGTTTGCAGTCCGGCGGTTGGGGGAGGAGTTTGCCCAGCGGTTTATCACCCCAATGGTGGCTGGGATTTACGGGGCAACCCCGGACCAGCTCTCGGTTAACGCCGCTTTTCCAAGGATTAAAGAGGTGGAGTGTACCTACCGGAGTCTAGTCCGGGGGATGTTAAAACTGAAACGGGGGGGGGCCCCCACCGGGGAGTTGTGCTCATTTAACCGGGGAATGTCGGAGATGATTCAAAAATTAAAACAACAGATTCAGGGACAGTTTATTGAGCGGGGGGTAAACGATATTGGGGAGCTCGGAAAGTTTGATATTCTAATTTTAGCCACCCCCGCTTATGAGAGTAGCAAAATTTTGAGCCGTTACTCGAAAATTAGTCAGCTATTGGGGGAAATTGAGTACAACCCAATTGGGGTAGTTGGGTTGGACTATCAGGAGATTTACCCGGAGGGGTTTGGAATTTTAACCACCTCATCCCCAATCCTCGGAATTTTAATGGATAAGTACATTTTCCCGAATCGGAACGGAATTCGGGTAATGGTAGGGGGGGGCCGGCACCCAGAGGTGGAAGAGATGGGGGGACAGAAGATTATCAATTTGGCGGAGGAGGGGGTTGCCCAAATTACTGGGGCCCGGTTTTCAAAGGTGAGATGGATAAAACTCCACAAAAAAGGGATTCCTATCTACAAAGTGGGTCACCAAAAGTTGGTAGAGGAGATAGAGGAGGAGGCCCAAAAAATAGGGATTCATCTATTGGGGAATTGGAAAGGGGGGGTCAGCTTTAATGACTGCATTAAAAATGGATATAAATTGGCCCAACAGTTGATAGAAAAGGAGAAGTAGGGATTTGTTATCATTTTTCGACTATATCATTTTTCGACCAGACCGGAAAAGGAGTCCTAATGAATTTGAAAGAGTTAAAAGAGTTATTGAGAGCCTTTGATAAATCTGAAACCCAGATATTGGAGTTGGAGACTGAGAATTTTAGACTCTATCTGGATAAGAGTAAAGGTGAGGAGGGGGTTGGAGTCCCCCAATCTGTCCCCCAACCCCAGTTGCCGGAGGGGCAACCCCAACTCTCCCCCCCTTCCCAGTCCCACCCCTCCCCACCTTCGGTAGAGGAGAAACGGGAGCCGGAGGGGGAGATTATCTCCTCCCCAATGGTTGGAACCTTCTACCAAGCCCCCAGTCCCGACTCCCCCCCTTATGTCCGGGTGGGGGACCGGATCCAAAAAGGTCAAACCCTCTGCATAATTGAGGCGATGAAGATAATGAATGAGTTGGAGGCAGAGTTTGATTGTGAAATTTTGGAGGTGCTGGTAGAGGATGGCCAGCCGGTGGAGTTTGATACCCCCCTATTCCGGGTCAAAAGGGTGTAAATGGGCCAGATAAGACGTATCTTAATTGCGAACCGGGGGGAGATAGCGTTGAGGGCCCTCCGGAGTTTCCACAAAATTGGCCGGGATGTCGTCTGCATCTACTCAAAGGCGGATGAGGAGGCGATTTATCTGGAGTTTGCCGATGGAGGGGTCTGTGTAGGGCCTGCCGACCCGGCCCAAAGCTATTTAAATATTCCGGCAATTATTACCGCCGCTGAGGTGACTGAGTGTGACGCTATTTTCCCCGGATACGGTTTTTTAAGTGAAAATCAAACTTTTGTAGAGATTTGCCGGGAACATGGGATTAAATTTTTGGGTCCCAGTTTGGAGGTAATGGAGTTAATGGCCGATAAAAGCCGGGCAAAAGAGGTGATGGTCCAGTTGGGGGTTCCAGTAATTCCCGGGAGTGATGGGATTGTCACCTCTGTGGAGGAGGCCCGGGAGATTGCCCGGGAGATTGGGTATCCAATTATCTTAAAAGCCGCCGCCGGAGGGGGGGGAAAGGGGATGCGGGTTGTAGAGGATGAGAGCTATCTGGAAAACGCCTTTTTAGCGGCCCAGAGCGAGGCCAATGGGGCTTTTGGGGATAGCAGTATCTATATAGAGAAATTTATCCAGAACCCCCGGCATGTGGAGGTTCAACTGTTGGGGGATAAGTATGGGAATGTAATCCATTTGGGGGAGCGGGACTGCTCCCTCCAGCGAAGGCACCAAAAAGTGATAGAGGAGACCCCGGCCTCCTTCCTCCGGCCGGAGGTCCGGGCTAAACTGCTGGAGACTGCAGTCCGAGCAGCCCGGGAGATTGGGTACTACAGTGCTGGAACAATGGAATTTTTAGTGGATAAAGACCAGAATTTTTACTTCATTGAGATGAATACCCGGCTTCAGGTGGAGCACCCGGTCACCGAAATTGTGACGGGGGTTGATATTGTGGAATGGATGTTGCGGATTGAGGAGGGGGAAAAGTTGCCCCTCCAAAAGAGTATTCAATTCAACGGCCATGGGATTGAGTGCCGGATTTTAGCGGAAGATAGCGAAAATTTTATTCCAAACCCCGGGAAAATTCAGAAACTCTACACCCCCGGGGGAAAGGATGTCCGGGTGGATACCCATATATACGCCGGTTACATAATCCCCCCTTATTACGATAGCTTAATTGGGAAGTTGATTACCCGGGGCCGGAATCGGCAGGAGGCGATTGCAACAATGGTTGAAGCCCTCCGGGAGTTTAAAATTAGCGGAATTAAAACCACAATTCCGTTCCATTTAAAGATGCTTCAAAACCCCGATTTTTTAAATCAGACCTTTGACACCCGGTATCTGGACCGGTTGTTGAATAATAGCCGATAGCGGGAAAGGAGAGAGGAGATGGAAAAGTTGGAAGGAGCCCTTTACCTCCGGGGGGAGGAGAAGGTAGCAATTTTGGCCAGCCGTTTTAATCATTTAATCACAGACCGGTTGGTGGAGGGGGCCCGGGACTCCTTCCTCCGGCACGGGGGACAGGAGGAGAATTTAACGCTAATTTTAGTGCCGGGGGCCTTTGAACTGCCGTTCCTGCTGAAGCGGATTTTAAAGAGTGGCCGGTTTGATGGGGTCTGCTGTTTGGGGTCGATAATCCGGGGGGCAACCCCTCATTTTGACTATGTGGCAGCGGAGGCGACAAAGGGGATTGCCAATACAACCCTCCAATTTGATACCCCTGTCACCTTTGGGGTGCTGACCACCGACACAATTGAGCAGGCGATTGAGCGGGCCGGGACAAAAGTGGGGAATAAAGGGGCAGAAGCGATGGTCAGTTTAATAGAGTTAATAAATCTCTATCGGCAAATTTAATCCCTTTTTTATTCCCCTCTATCCGGTAGGGGCCAGTGGGGGGAGGGGAAGAGTTTCAGTTGGAGGAGTTGAATGGAGGAAAACCAGAACCCGGTTGGGAAAGGGGAGAGTTGACGGGAAGGTGGAGTTGGGAAACGGGGGTTTTAGCTGTGGTAGTGGGGATTGTAATTGGGGGGTGTGGCCCCAAATACCCGGAATGGTTCAGAAATCCCCCGATGGATAGTAGCCGGTACTACTACGGAATTGGGAGTGGGGAGAGTGAGTTGGAGGCAATTAAAAAGGGGGTATTGGAGATTGCCCAAAAGATAGAGACTGAAGTAACTGGGGAGGTGGGGTTTCAGCAGAGGTATCACAATGGAAAGGTGGATTTAAGAATTATCCAAAGCTCTCTCCAACGGCTTCCATTGTTAACCCTTTTTAATCTTCCGGTTTTAAAGAGGGGGTACTCCCGGGGGTACTATTTTGTTCTAATCCGGTTGGACCGATTCCAAAATCGGGAGCTTCTCTACAAAAAAGGGGTTCAACAATTGGATTTAATCGATAAACTGATTTACGGAAAAGTCCCCCTCTCCCGCTCTCAAATTGAAGATTTAATAGCCCAACTCCAGCGGAAGGTTCTTCCAGCGTTGGAGTTGGCCCAATTATTTGGAAAAGAGACTACCCGGGAAATAAAACGGGCCCATTTTTACCAATTGAAATTGTTAAAAATGTTGAAAAAAAGTCCCCCTTCCCTTTGGAAAAAACTCCGCTCTCTCTTTTAAAAAAGTCCCAAAATTACCCTTTCTCTGGAGGGATTAGGATAATTTGGAGGTTATCCCGGCGGATTACCACACTCCGGTTCCGGGGAATTTGCCCCTGTTGCCGTTTTAACGCCTCCACTTCCCGTTGGAGCCGTTCAATCTCCTCTTTTAACTGGAGAATTATCTCCACCCCAGCCAAATTGACCCCCAAATCCTTCACCAGTGAGAGAATTAACTTCAACCGGTCCACATCCTTTTGGGAGTAGAGTCGCATTCGCCCCTTTGTCCTTTTCGGTTTAATTAACCCCTCCCGCTCATACTGCCGGAGGGTTTGGGGGTGGATATTGAGCATTTTACTGACCACACTTATCATATAGACCGGCTCTTCATAACTATACATTGCTACCTCCTTTTTCGTACTTCTAATAGCCGATTGCCACCCGTGGCCCCCTCTCCCCTTTCTCCAGTTGGGACTGGAGTTCTGGAGAAATTAAAGGTATTTCTCCATCACTTCCCGAAGCTCCGGGTGGAGTTGTTCCCGGGTAGGGATAATTGGACGCAACTCCAGATAGAGGTCTCCCCCTTTTGCCCCGTACCCTTTTACCCGCAATTTTTGGCAACACTTTGTATCTCCCGGCACTTTTACATTTATTGTCCCCCGGTGGAGGGTTTGGACCGGAACTTTACCCCCAAAAATCATTGTTTTTAATGGGACTTCTATAGAGGTGTAAAGGTCATTTCCCTCCCGACGCCAATTGGGGTGGGGGGTTATTTTTACATTTAACAGAAGGTCCCCCTGCCGGTTCCGGTAGTACTTCCCTTTTCCCCGGATTCGCAATTTTTGCCCTTCGGAAATTCCCTCGGGGATTTTAATTTTTAAATCCTCCCCCTTCCACTGGATTGGGAGAACCCCCCCTTTTATCGCCAGTTCAAAGGGGATTTCAATAGTCGCCTCCTCATCTAAGTTAAGCATCTCCCCAAAGAAATCATCTCCCCCGGAGTAGTAACCACCTCTCCTTCCCCCCCGGTAGTAGTGGGTTGTAAATCCCCCTCCAAATATCTGATTCAGCAGGTCAAAAAGGTCTTTTTCATTGAACTGCTGTTGGAAGTCGTGGAAGGATTGATTATTAAAAATTGAATCTCCCATTTGGTCATACTTTTTCCGCTTCTCTGGGTCTCCCAAAATTTCGTAAGCGGCATTAATCTCTTTAAATTTCTCTTCACACTCCGGCTCTTTACAGATGTCTGGATGATATTTCCGGGCCAATTTCCGGTAAGCTTTTTTAATCTCCTCTTGGGAGGCGGTTTCAGAAACCCCCAAAATTTCGTAAAGACTCTTCTTACCCATTTCTACTCCTTAAAATTCAGTTAAAAAAGACGGGGATTTTATACGAATGATACCACAAAATTGAGCCTTGGTCAATCAATCCGGTGGGCTGTATAAGGCTAAAGGGGAGAAAATTGGTCAAGTTTCCCCGGCAATTTCCAATTTTTTCACGATTTGGTGCTATCATTAAACAAAAAAGAGGAGAGGAGAGGTGATGAAGAGGGGTTTTACCTATTTGGAACTGCTGGTTGTAATTGTAATTGTCGG
>JBDONQ010000028.1:0-2742 GCA_039831255.1 Campylobacterales bacterium | reverse complement strand
TAGAAAACCCGGTGCCGACCCCGGAAAATGGGAGAGAAGTGGGCCGGATTCTTCTCCACATGGTCCACTGCAATCCGGGGCTCTTTTACCGCCTTTGTAACCCGGACAACTTTCTCCAAAATTTCAAAAAGCATCTCATCCTCCTAAAATGTAGAGTCGGGCAAACAGTACCCAAGCCAAATTTAAAACTGCCAATGGGGTTAAGACACTCCAACAGAATTTCAACATCTGGTCCAACCGGAGCCGGGGGTTGGAGGCCCGAACTGCAATCATTAGAACTGCAATTACAACTATTTTTAGGAAGAGCCACCAAAAACTGTCAAACAGGAATCCCCGATACCCTCCAAAGAAAAGGACCACAGCACTGGCACTCACTACCAACATCTCTGTAAATTCAGCAAATTTTAAAAGGGTGTAATTGGTTCCGGAATACTCGGTATAAAATCCGTAGACAATCTCCTGCTCCGCCTCTGGAATATTGAAAGGGGGTTGCTCCAAAATCCCCAACATGGCAATTAAATAGATAATCGCTCCGGGGAGGAGAATTAGAGTTGTCAACCAAGTGTTGCTGTACATAATTTCGTAGAGATTCATCGTTCCAAATAGAAGAGCTGGGGAGAGGGCTGAGAGGAAAAAGGGAATCTCCATTGAAATCATTTGGGCCAAAACCCGCATCCCCCCTAAAAAGGAGTATTTATTGTGGGAACCGAAACCAGTTAAAAAGAGGAGGAACGGCTCTACCCCAATTAAAACTACCAACCCCAAAACCCCAAATTGGGTATTCAGAATTCCATGGCCCCCGTTGATTAGCGGGGTCCACGGGATTAGAATTACCGGAAGTGCTGCGACAATTGGGGTTAAAATGGGCATTATATTGAATAGATGGGGGTCGGCACTTTTAGGGGTAATATTCTCCTTCGTCAACAGTTTAAAGATATCGTAAACGGTTTGGAGGGACCCCCACTTCCCGTTGTAGTAGGGGCCGACCCGTTTATGAATATAGGCCAGTGTTTTCCGGAAAAAGTAGAATGCAAAAAAAGTCCATCCCAGCAGAAATAGAAGCCCCGGGAAGACCAAAATGTAGAATAGAGTTTCACCAACACCCATTTCTCTCTCCTTTATCGGTCTAAATCCCCCTGACAGATATGCATACTCCCGTAGAGGAGGGGGATATCTGACAGGGATTTTCCTCTCAAGAGTTTATCCAGCACCATTGTGTGATTTACACTGGGGGCTTTTATTTTAAGCCGGTATGGATTGGTAGATTTGGGCATTGTAACCAGATGAATCAACATCTCCCCCCGGGCCCATTCAACCCGGCTCACCGCTTCCCCAGCTGGCATCCGTCTGGGCATCCGGATTAAGTGGTCCTTTTTCGGATTCATCTCCCCTTTTAAAATCCCCTCTTCAATCCGGGCCATCGCCTGTTTTATTAAATCGATTGACTGGGCAATCTCTTTAAAGATAATTAAAAGCCGGTCCCGGGCGTCCCCATTTTCACACCCAACATACTCCATCTCCAACTCCCCATAAGCGGCGTAGGGTTCGTCGATCCGGACATCGGTTTTAAAGCCGGTAGCCCGGGCAATTGGTCCGGCCAAATAGTAGGTCTCCACATCCTCTTTAGTAAAAACCCCATTTCCCCGGGCCCGAGTCTCCATTAACGGGTTTTGGAGGAAGATATCCTCTATTTCGGGCCGTGTTTCTTCAAACTTTTTAATCGCTTTCCTAATTCCGTCAAACCACCCCTCTGGCATCGGGTATCGAACCCCCCCCGGTTCGATTGAGGCGGTAGCAATTCGAGCCCCGCTGTAATCTTCTAGTGCATCCAAAAAGTACTCTCGGACTTCCAAACACCACATCATAAATGTCTGAAGCCCCATTGTTCCGAAAAAACTTCCTAAGCTGATTAAGTGGGAGGCAATCCGGCCCAACTCCCCTAAAATTACCCGCATAAATTTTGCAAAGGAGGTAATCTCTTTCCCGGCAATCTCCTCCACCGCTTGAGCGTAACAAATCATTGGGTTGGGGTTGTCCATAAAACAGATCCGTTCCACTGCCACAATCGCCCCAATAAAATCTTTAAACTCTGCCAACTTCTCCAACGCTCGCCAGACATACCCAATATCGGGGTCCACCCGCTCTATAACCTCCCCGTTGGTGTAGACCTTCAACCGAATTGGTCCAGAGGCTGGATGGGTTGGTCCCCAGTGGAGAACAGTCCTACTCCCGTCGTGGCCAATCGACTCTTCGTTCTGTTGATACTCTTCAAAAAATTCCTCGGAAATTTTGTTCACATTTTCGATTAAATTTTTTTCATGGGCTTCCCAATCGAAATCTTTCCTGAATGGAAACTTCCCGTAATAGTCGGCGCTAATTAGGAAGTATCTCAGCCGGGGGTGCCCTTCAAATTTCACCCCAAAGGTGGAGTAAGCCTCCAGTTCGTGCCAGTTGGCACTGGGCATCAGTGGGGTAATTGAGTCTATTTTGCACTGCTCCAATTCCCGGGGAAGGTCCACTTTTAACCAGACATTCCGCTTATTTTTTAAGTCCTCCAAAAAGTAGTTCACCTCAATCCGCCCCTCCTCAATAAAATCGGTCGGGGAGACTGTGGAGCAGGTTTTTACCCCCTCCTCAATTAATCGCCGGACCACCGGTAGCAACTGGTCGGGGCTCTTTAACTTCACTTTTAACCACCTTGGCTTATACTCCTGAATAAACTCCAATTCAAAGGAGGAGAGG
>JBDONQ010000173.1:0-2757 GCA_039831255.1 Campylobacterales bacterium | reverse complement strand
CGGTGTTAAAAATTGAGGGGTTGACAAAGGAGTTTGGGGGGGTTGTGGCGATAAAAGAGGTCTCCTTTGAAGTGAAAGAGGGGGAGATTTTTGGGTTAATCGGTCCAAATGGGGCTGGGAAGACCACAATTTTGAATATTATCAGTGGGGCACTAACCCCAACAGCCGGCCGGGTTCTCTTCAAAGGGGAGGATATTACCGGTTACCCTCCCCCAAAAGTGGTGGCAGTTGGGATTGCCCGAACTTTCCAAAATATCCGCCTCTTTAAATCGATGTCTGTTTTAGAAAATGTATTGGTGGGTTTCCACTCCCATCTGGATTACAACTTTTGGGAAGCCCTCTTCCGACTCCCTTCCTTCTTCCGGGAGGAGCGGAAGTATCGGGAGCGGGGGCTGGAGTTGTTGGAATATTTGGGAATTGCCCAGTACGCCCACTTTCAGGCGGACCAGCTCAGTTACGGAAACCAGAGGAAAGTGGAGATTGCCCGGGCGTTGGCCACCGGGGCGGACCTTCTCTTACTGGATGAGCCGGTCGCCGGGATGAACCCAAAGGAGAGTATTGAATTGGGGGACCTAATTTTAAAACTCCGGGAGGAGCAAGAGAAGACAATTCTATTTATTGAGCACGACATGGGGTTTGTCCAGAGGATTGGGGACCGGGTGCTGGTGCTGGATTACGGTCGGACCATTTTTGAGGGAACCCCGGCGGAGATGTTGGTCCATCCAGAGGTGATAAAAGCCTATTTGGGGGATATCGATGTTGAGAGTTAGCCGGTTGCAGGTCAATTATGGGGTAATCGAAGCGGTCCGAGGAATCGATTTTGTTGTGAAAAATGGGGAAATTGTAACAATAATTGGGGCCAATGGGGCTGGGAAAACCTCCACATTGAATGGGATTATGAACTTAATCCCAAAAAAGGGAAAAGTGGAGTTTTTTGAAGAGGATATCTCTAAATTGCCAACAAACCGGATTGTCCAGCGGGGATTGAGTTTAGTGCCGGAGGGACGGAGGATTTTTATCAATTTAACTGTGGAGGAGAATTTAAAGTTGGGGGCCTTTACAAACCCCGACGAGTTTGAGCCCCTATTGGAGTTTGTCTACAAAACTTTCCCCCGGTTGCGGGAGAAGCGGGACCAATTTGGGGGGAATTTGAGTGGGGGGGAACAGCAGATGTTGGCAATCGGCCGGGCGTTAATGGCAGGACCTAAAATGTTGTTACTGGATGAGCCGTCGATGGGGTTGGCCCCGATTATTGTAAAAGAGCTCTTTGGAGTTTTAAAGCGATTGAACCGGGAGGAGGGAATTACAATTCTATTAGTGGAGCAAAACGCCGGGGCAGCCCTCCGGTTGGCGGATCGGGGGTATGTGATAGAGAATGGGCAAATTGTGTTGGAAGATAGCAGTAAAAAGTTGCTGGCCTCTGAAGAGGTCCGGAAGAAGTATTTGGGGGGATAGGGATGGTGGTTCATCTATGTTGCGGGGTAGACGCCGGGTACTTTTTGAAACGGTTAAAAGAGGAGTTTCCGGAAGAGCGGTTAATTGGTTACTTCTTTGACCCCAATATCCACCCCTACTCCGAATTTCTCCTCCGGAGCTTTGAAACAAAGCGGGTCTGTGAAAAGTTGGGGGTGGAGTTTGTTGAAGGGGAGTATCTGGTAGAGGAGTGGTTTCAACAGGTGAAAGGGTTGGAGCAGGAGCCGGAAAAAGGGGAAAGGTGTAGTCGCTGTTTCGACTTTTCACTGGAGAAGAGTGCTTTACTAGCCCGGCAATTGGGGGAGAGAAGGGTTACCACATCCCTTTTAATGTCCCCAATGAAAAGTCGGGAGCAGTTGAAAAGGGTTGGGGAGGTGTTGAGGGAGAAGTATCAAGTGGAGCTTTTAACCCCCGATTTCCGAAAAAAGGGGGGAACCCAAGCCCAACAGCAGTTGGCCCGGGAATGGGAACTCTACCGGCAGGACTACTGCGGATGTCTCTTTGGACTTCGGAAGCAGAAAGGGGAGGAGAGTTTAAAGGAACTCTCCTCTCCGGTGGGGGGGGAGTTGACCCCGGCCAGCCCGGAGGAGAGGCTCCATCTCTATCAACTCCGGAGGTGGTTGGAGGAGAGGAGGATTCCCCACCGGGTGATCCGGGAGGAGTTTTTAAACTACCGGTTGTTGAGGGGTGGAGTAGAAAAGGGGGGGAAGGGGGTGGTCCCCTCTTTTATTCTCCCTTACTCCCAACTCCCCCGGCCGGTCCGGGGGGAGGTGGAGTTTTTTAAAAATGGGGTTGGATACTTCTCCAAAATGGGGGCCCTTTTGGTGGAATTGGAGAGATTTAACCAAATTGGGGGGTTTCAGTTTAAATCGGTCTCCCAGCTCTACCGCCACCCCCCCTCCTTTGAAAAACAGTTAGATATTCGGAGGAAATTGGAGAAAAGGAGCTACTCCACCTCTCCAATCTTCATTTTGGACCGGGTAGAGATGGGGATTCGGTATCGGTTAGAGGTGGAGAGTCTCCTCTTTCCAGACCATCAATTCCACCTCCTCCTAAATCTCTAACTACTCTTTCCTCTAGAAATATCCCAACAGGTTGGGGCTAGAAAGCTCTAATTAGCTTACTCCCCTTTTGGAGGGGGTTGGAAAAAATTAGGGGAGTTAAAATCCAATCCCCTACCCCCTATTCCTCTGTGAGCTACCCCGCCTTAAAAGGTGGGGCTTCCTGCTTCACAGGTAGATGACTAGTCTGTATAAACAGACCCCGCCAGAGCTACCTCCACAG
>JBDONQ010000005.1:0-9679 GCA_039831255.1 Campylobacterales bacterium | reverse complement strand
GCTGGGAGGAGAATAGTTTGAGCCAACTAAAAAAAATGGTGAAAATATGGGTTTAATCGGCTCAGCTCCCAGTTGGAGCGGGCGACGGGACTCGAACCCGCGACCCTCAGCTTGGAAGGCTGATGCTCTAGCCAGCTGAGCTACGCCCGCCCGATGGTGGTGGGGGCAGGATTCGAACCTGCGAAGGCTTACGCCAACGGGTTTACAGCCCGTCCCCTTTGACCGCTCGGGAACCCCACCAACCTATACCACTGGTCAAACGCTGAATGGAGCCGGCGAAGGGACTCGAACCCCCGACCTGCTGATTACAAATCAGCTGCTCTACCAGCTGAGCTACGCCGGCATCCCTTGCCAATTGGCAAGTTGCGACGGAATTATATTTACTTTTTCCCCGATTGTCAAGTGCCGTTAAACCCCTACCTTCCAGATTTTTAAAAAGCCCTTTTTATTTATGGCAGTAAGAATGAAACTCCCTTTTTTAGAGATAAGGGGGAATCCTGTTAACTAGGGAGTGGTCTTTGGAGAAGTTAAAAGGGGATTTTGGGGAGTTCAATCACCCCCTGCCTAGTGCAGTAAATTCCTTTTTTCCCAGAAACCCTTTTGAGATTCTATTACTGGAGCAATTCTATAACTTTGGCTCAAAAGAAGCTTCCTTTTAGGAAAAATTTAAAAAATTATATATCTCTTCCGATTCCCACTCCCCAGTTGAAAAACTTCTATTCTTCAGAAACTTTCCAGCTCTGCTCTCTTATTTAATAAGAGAATCTCTTTCACCCCTCCCCTTTTCACTCTCCCCCCCTTTCAAAAAGTGTGAAACCCCCTCCCCTTCAAAAATTAGCAGTAATCGGCCAATAAACCACTCTTCAACTGTTGATAAATCTCTTCCCCGGCAAATTTCCGGACAATTTCCAAACCGAAACAGATAGCTGTTCCGGGCCCTTTACTGGTTAAAACATTCTGATCTTCCACCACTTTTGCGTCGGCCATATACCCTTCTGGCCGGATATTATTCTCCCACCCCGGATAGGCGGTATATTTCTCTTTTAACACCCCCGCCTCTTTCAATGCGTATGGAGCGGCACAAATCGCCCCTACATATTTCCCTTTTGCATCCATCTCCCGGAGAAGTCTCTTCACATGTTCATCGTTGGCCAAATTAATAGCCCCCGGCAATCCCCCCGGCAGGACTACCAAATCCAAATCCTCCGCAGTTACCAACTCAATTTTTGTGTCTGGGATAACCCGGATATTGTGGGCTCCGTAAATTACATCTCCTCCAACCCCTGCCACAATTACTTCCAACCCCCCCCGTCTCATTACATCGATTAAAGACATCGCTTCAATCTCTTCAAACCCATTTGCCAGTGGGACACAAACTTTTGCACCCATCTTCCAACTCCTCTGAAAAATAGTTTTAGAAGGCTCCAGGGGGAGGTTCGCGCAGTGACTTTGGGCTCCCATAAGTCCCAAAGATGGGGATAGGAGAGGTGGTTCAGGGGCGAGAGGCTCACCACACACCCCACCTCTACCGTCTCCCCTAACAGTAGTGGTGTCGGGCCCCAAAATGTGCGGGTAGCCTTCCCCCCAGAGCTAAAGAATTATATCATAAAAAGGGGAAAATAGGGGATATGGATTGGTTAATTAAAATCAAATTAAATTCCCAATATCAACTGGAGAGCGGACTATCGGAAGAGGATAATTTCTGGGGCCAACTCCTCCCCCCTCTTTTTCCCTTTTTCCCGGGGGATTGGGGGAGGGGAGGTTCGGTATTTGGGGAGTTGCTCCCTCTCAACCCTACTCCAGTGGAGATATTCCCTATTCTGAAGGGGGGTCGAAGGGGTCCGTCGCACATAAAACTGCTCCTGCTCTTTTAACACCTCTCCCCCTTCCCGAACCTGTTCCTCCAGATAGAGGAGGTCCCCCCAAGCCCCCACTGAAATCCGCTTCGTCCTATTTAAATCGACCTTTTTTGCGACCCTCTCCCATTTCTCCGCCAACCGGGAGATAGGTTTCACCTCCTCCTGTGCCTCTAGGGAGATTCGGGAAACCGGGTTCATTGACTGGTCAAAAACTCCCACGGCAATCCGCTTCGAAAGGTTTCCGGCCAACTCTTTCAGTGGTTGGGGGTAGGTCGCAATTTGATAAGCATCCCGGGTTGTAGTGGCGATAAACCGGACTGCAATTATTAAATTTATCAGGGCGACCAGCGTCGGGGAGATAAAACCCTCTCTCATTTGACCTCCTTTTTTCGGTAATCTGGCAAAATTATAGGAAAAAGGAGAGAGTAGATGGAGCTAACCCATTTGAATAGGGAGGGGAATCCCCGAATTGTGAATATTATCGAAAAAGGGGTTACAAAGCGGAGAGCAGTTGCAGTAGGGGAGATTTGGATGAGCCCCGGGACAAAAGAGGCGATTTTGGAGGGGAAAACAAAAAAAGGGGGAGTTCTTCAAACTGCAATTGTGGCAGGGGTATTGGGGGCGAAGGAGACCAGCCGGTTAATCCCGATGTGCCATCCAATCCCAATTGAGGGGATTGAAGTTAAAATAGAGCCAATTGAAAAGGGGTTCCGGGTATCGGTAGAGGCGGAAACAACCTATAAAACTGGGATTGAAATGGAGGCGTTAACCGGGGTTTCAATTGCGTTATTGACAATTTACGATATGGTGAAAGGGATTGAGAAGGGGATGGTTTTAACCAATATCCATCTGGAATTGAAAGAGGGGGGGCGGAGTGGCCTTTTCAAATTTCAGCAGAGACCGGAGAATTAATCTTTGATAAATTCAAAATGGTAAAATCTTCCAAAAAAGGATAGGAAATGGGAAAAAATCTCTTTGGAAAAGTGGCCGTTGCAGTGGGAATTGGTGCAGTTTTCGGATTTGGGGCCCCCCAATCCCCAACCCAAAACCCCTTCTGCTTATTAAGCCAACTCTTCACCCTCTGCCACCAGATTGGAGTCCAAAAAGGGCTCACAAACCAACAGCAGTGTCTCCAGTTGGAAGGGGCAATTGAGCAAAATCTCCGGCAGGTGGTAGAGAAAAGTTCCCTACCTGAGCCCCAACGGCAACAAGTGGAGAAGTTACTAATCTCCACCTGCTTAGCCGGGTGTCTCAATAAACAGGAGGTGAAGGCTCGGTTCCAACAACTCTGTAAAAATCCTCCCCAACCAATCCAACCCCGGCAGTAGGGGGTAAAAGGAAGAGGAAAAAAGGTGGGAGGGGGGTATAGGGGGTTATCCAAAAATTAGTCCATTTTTCATAAACCGCTCGGTGTCCAATAGGTCGGTGTATAGGTAGAGGAGGGTTTTAGGTCCCCACCGGTAGATTGAGAACCCCAACCGGAGGACCCCAGTTAAATACTCCCAAGAGAACCCCCCCGGCCCTTTCGGGTCCAAATCCCCCTCCTCCCTGGTTGGGGGATAGTTCATTAAAAGCTCTTTTATCAATGAAACCACCAGATACCGGTCCCAATATTCGGGAAAATTTCCAAAAATGTAGGGGAGGTGGAATCCGTAATAGATAAATCGGAATAGGAAGAGCATTTGTCTCTGGCCGGGTTGGAACCGGTTCCGATGGGCAAAATGGCCAATTTTAAAGAGGAGATCCCCCACCTCCTCTTCCCACCCAATTCTCAATCGCCGGGGGGTATATCTCCGCTCCCGGCTATACTTCATAACCCTAATCCTCCCTCGAATCTCTTTTCGCCAATAGCTCAACAGTTCCAATTTTAACCGCTGATAGTAGAGGAGGTTATACTCCACCTCCGACAATTGCCGAACTGGGGCTGAGTAGAGCCCTTTTGTCGGGGTTCCATTCCACTCTATATGGCAAACCTGAAACCCCCTCTTCTCCAACTCCCTCCCCAACTGGGGTTGGGCCAAGAGGACCACCCGGTCAATTCCCCTCTCCCGGAGGGGGGCTTCTACCTCCTCTACCTCCTTCGGGGGCCGGAGGATAATCCCCATCTTCTCTCCCATCTCCCCTCTTTTGGGGTGGGGTTCCCGTTTCCGTCTAGCCATCTACTCCCTTTTCACTAAATATTACCCCTCTCCCCCCTGGTTTTGAAGTTTTAAAGAGATCTCCCCATCCTCCCGACTTCTTTCCAATAGAATCTCTTTTACCTCCCCAATTAACCGATTAGAGTGCCCCTCTAAAAACTGCTCAAACCGGGAAACCACCACTTTTCCTCCGGCTGAGGTAAGGTGGACCCCCTCAAACTGGGCTGGGTAGAGGGCTGGGAGAAGCTCCAATGCCAACCAAGTCAATTGGGGGCGGACCGGCTCCATTAAATCTGAAGCCAGCACTGCGTGGTTCCCCCTTTTCAAATGGAGGAACCCGATATACGGGTCAAAACCCTCCCCAATTAACTGCCCCACAATATAGCCGTAGTAGAGGGTGTAGAGGAAACTCAACAACCCATTTACTGGGTCTGGGGGGGGGCGGTATTCCCGGCCTTTAAAAAAGGTAATCCCGATTTTTTCTAGCTCTTGCCGAAATTTTTTAAACATTAAAGTGGATGCCTGCCCTTCCACCCCCAACAGCTGTTGAAGGGTCTCTGCCTTCTTCAGCCGGGCTCGGGTCTCCCCCAATCGCCGACTAATCACCCCCTCAATCCCCTCAATTTTCCGGAGAATAATCAATCTCCCAATCTCCAAATCCCCCCAACTCCTGTATTGGGCCAATCGAAGCCGGTAATTACTCTGGAATGGATGAGGGAGGAGTTGGCCGTAAAGGTTAAATCTCCGGTCGAAAAGGTAGATTGACCTTTTATGCTTTAATAGAAACGAGAGGGCCCCTTGGGTTAACCGACCCTTTGGAGTGAGAATGTAGAGAGCCTTTATCACCGAGAGGGGAATCCGTTTCCCCCCAATTGAGAGGTAACTCCCACTCCTCCGAATCTCCACTTCAGAAAAGATATAGATATTCCCTCTCATCCCCTCCCTTTAACCGATTGGAACTTTTGGAATATTGGAGTCCACCACCGGTAAATCTCCACAGGGGTCGATTAACAATTCCCGGTAGTGGATAAAAATCCTCTTTAAATTCTCGTAAAAATTGAGCCCGTGGAGATGACCGGTAAAGTCCAAATTCCGGAAATTTTTGACCACCTTTGGGAGGGCCTTTGACTCCTTTTTATACCCCAACAGGTTCGGGAAAATCCTCCCCTCTATCCCCCACCGGCTCGGTTCCCGGAACTTCCGTTTTAAATGGAGGGAGATTACTTGATACTCATCAAAGGAAAGAGCCTTCGCTTCTTGAATCTGTTTGGCAAAGTGGAACCCTTCCGGAGGATGGTTGTAAAGCTCCTCCAACAGAATCTCCCCAATTTCCTCTATCCCCAACTCTCCAAATTTCTTCCGCAACTGATAGGTCAACTTCTTGAGAAGCCGGGGAAAGTGGACCGCTAAATAAGTGTAGGCGAACCGCCGGAGAGAGCGGTAGAGATACTCCAATCCCTTCCCTAACTCCCCCCTCTCCCCTAAAAATTGGGCTACTTGAAAGTAGAGGAGGAACCGATTCACCTCCCTCTTTGGAAAGTAGAATTTCAACTCTCGATAGAGGGAGAGGGCCAGAGGTCTCAAGTAGTTGAACTCCCGGGGTAACTTTTCAATCTCTTTTTGAAACTCCTCCACCAATAGGGGGATTTTATCTACCCCTTTCCCCTCAATTAACCCAGCTATCTGGAAAAGGGAGGGAAACAGGAGGGAAACTTTAGAATAGCTATTTAAAAACTCCTGCCCAAACTCCGGAATTGTTCCCCTTTCCATTAACAATTCCAACGGTAACCGGTAGATTAACTTCTCAATTGTCGGATTTAAGGTGGGGCGGTATCCTCTCCCCCGCCGTTGGAAGTAGAGGGGAAATAGATATCCGGGCCGTCGCCGGAGCCACCCCCCTAAAAAGGGAAGGGCCTCTTCCAACCCCTCCTTCCAGAGGGGGAGCCGGATTTTCCGAAGGTAAACAGGTCTCAAAACCTCCTCCACCCGATCCACCCAACTCTCCCCCCGCTTTAACCAGATTCCCCGGTCCATTAACAACTCCATTCGGGTTTTGGAAAGGTGGGAAAAGAGTTTTTGAACCTCCCCTTTTTGGCCAGCTGGGAGGATTGGGATTACCACCTCAAAGGGGGTATTCTCCTCCAATCTTAAATATTTTGCCAACTCCAAATTGTTTAAAATCACCCCATCGGGGGGTGGGGAGGGATAGAGAACCCCCCCACTCTTCTGGGCCAGCTTCGGGACTCTCTCCTGATTCCACTCCCCAGCCAGCATCAACTGCTCCTCTTCCCACTCCCAATTGGAATCCCGGTTTGGGGTGTAACTACTCTTTAAATAGTGCCAACTCCCCACCTCCACCCCTTTCCGGAACTCCTCCTGTCGAAAATCCCCCGGGGATTCAAAAGTGTATTTAAAAATTTCCTCCGCCCAAGATGGTCTCAAAATCATCTCTCCCCTTTCCTGAAAATTCTCCGTCTCCTCTTCCGGGATCGGGGCCACCGGTGGATATGGGCCGACTGGATAATCTCCCGGAAGAGCCTCCCCCCTTTTGTCTCAAAAAAGAACCTATTCCCAACAATGTAGAGCCGTTTTTTAGTTCTGGAGATTGCCACATTTAACCGCCGTTTATCCAATATAAATTGAAGGTTTCCCCGGCTTCTCACCAGCGAGTAGATTACAATATCCGCCTCCTCCCCTTGGAAAGAGTCAATTGTATCTACTTTTAATCTCCCCTTCCGGATTTCCTCCAACTCCCGCCGGAGAATCCCCTTTTGGGCCGCGTAAGGGGTAATAACTGCCATCGAGTCGGCCGGGTCCACCAGTTTTATCAACTCTTTTACAACTTTCACCTCCTCCCGATTGAATTTACTGGTCCCCGCCGACTCCTCCTTTCCTCGGACATCAATCCAGACAATTGGGACCGGTTCCCAATCGGTTCGGCCATTTTCCAGTTTCCCCTGATAGAAAAGGTAACTAATTAGAGACCCTATCGGAGGAGGCATCCGGAATTGGGCTTTTAACATCCCCTTTACCCCCTCTGGCAGTTGGGTGTAGAGAGTTTCAAAATAGCTCTCCTCCAAAATCCGCCGGTCCATCTCCCCCAACTCCGAATCCTCTTCAATCAACTGGTAGAGCCGTCGGTCATAGGTGGGGGGGAGCTGTTTGTGGTCCCCAATTAACACCACTTTTTTTGCTTTTAAAATTGGAATTAGTAGCTCCCCCAACGAAGCCCGGCCCGCTTCATCGATAATTGCCAAGTCAAACTGGAGAAATTCTAGCCCTAACTGATGGTTGGCCAACCCGACACAGGTGGCTCCAATTAACTGATACCGCCGGAGAAAAAGCTCTTTAAAAGAGATGTCCAGCTCCAAAAAACCCTTCTTCTGAGCTATCTCCCCCCGGAGCCACTCCAACCACTGGAGCCGGAATAGCTTTAGCTGGGGGTTCTGCTCAGTGGAGTACTTCTCCTCCAGTTGGGAGAGGTAGAGTTTCAATTGGTGGTCTGGGAGGAGGTGGTGGAGGGAAGGGTAGGTCTTTTCCGAGTGGCCAATCCGCAACATTGGAATTTGGAGCCCCTCCTCCACCAACCCCTCCAACACATTGTCAACTGCCACATTCTGTTGGGAGACTAGAATAATTGAACTCTCCCGGTTCAATTTTAAAGTTTGATAAATCATCTCCCGGATTAGGGTGCTTTTCCCAGTTCCTGGGGGCCCCTGAATTGCAAAAAACTCCCGCTCTTCCAGCCCCCGCTGGAGGAGCATCCGTTGGTTTTCTGTTAAGTTGGGGTTCCGGAATTCTAGAGTTGGAAGGGAATGGGTTGCCGGCTCTTTTAAATCGGGATGGAGGAGGATTGTCTTTAACGCCGGATTTGCCAAATATCCCAATTCAAACTCCCGGAAGGCCTCCAGCTGTTTGTAAATTGGGTATGGGGGGGTGGAGAGGAGAAGGGTCCCAAACCCCTCCTCAGGAATTTTTGAGAGGTGCCGGCTCTTCCCAAGTCTAATTTCAAAGGTTCCCTCTTGAAACTCCCCGTAATCTTCTACTACTATCTCCGGAACCTGTTGGGTCTGGAATAGAATGCTCTTTGGCGGAGTGGTCCACTCCCCGGAGAGGAGAAGGGGGGGATTTTTTAACAGGAGCCGTCTCCCCTCCCGGCGGAACTGGATAATTTCCCGTTGGTAGTGATTCAGTTGCAACTGCCGTTCTGTCAACTCTTTCGCCCCCCGGAAAAGGGGGTTCTCCTCCGCCTCCAGCCCTTGAAACTCCCGGTAGAGGAGTTGCCGGACCCGGATCCAGTGGGTTGCGGGGATTAATTGGGATAACTCTTGAAACTCCTGCCGGTTCCGAATTGGGAAAAAGAGGAGCCCCTCCATCTGGAGCTCTGTCACCTTTTCCGGGGCCTCCCCCACTTCCACCACCTCCAATCCCCCTTCTCCAAACTGGCACCGGTAGAGTCTTTTGCCCCCCTTTAAAACTAACCCCTCCCCGCTGTAGGAGAGGGGCCGGAGCCGAGTAGAGGGAAGGGGAAATTGGGGAGGGAAGTATAGGGGTAGTTGGATGGAATTCCCTTCCGGGGGAATCTCCCGGACTCGGATATTTTTCAACAGGTAGTCGTAACTCTCTGGATAGACTAAAACCCTCTCCCCCCGGCTATAGGGACGGTTGGGGTTAAATTTCAACGGGATTGGGAGATGGAGAAGGGTCCCTTTGTATTTTAGGGTCACCCCTTTACTTCTCCCCCTCCGCTCATGCTCAGCCACCTCAGCCTCAATTGGTTCCCCCCGGTCAAACCGTTCAGCAATCTCCCCTTTTGCAATAGAGCCGTAAAATTTGAAGAGGGGGGGTCTCCTGTTCCCCCCTTTATCAAACTGGAACCGGGTAATTAAAAGGGTAAACTCTCCCTGCCGGGGGATGTACCTTTTCTCCTGCTCTTCTATTAAGAGTTGCTGATGGAAGAGATTCATCTTCCCCAACTCCTCTTCTGTCACCCGAACCAATTTTCCCAAAAATAGATACTCCTCCGGTAACCCCTCCCCCTTCTTTGGAAGGGGAACCAGCGCCAAATCGGCAATTCGATATCGGGTTGGTTTCTCTTCCACCCGCTCCAGTTGCCGGACTAAGTAGTTGTAATACCACTTCTGGGCCTTCAACAGTGAGGTGGTGTAGTCCACCTCCCGTTTTGCCTTTACCAACTCCCGGAGGAAGAATGGGGAGATTTGGGCCCTCTTTTCGTAGTAGAGGTAAATTTCCCTTTTCACCTCCTCCAGTTGGGTTTCCAAAGGTTTAATTGTTCCGTTCCAGTAGTTTTGGACCATCTCCCGGAACCGGAGGACCCCCTTCCGGATTTGGTCAAATGAGATTTTCTCTTTCTGAATGTAATTGACCACCTCACTCCGATTTTTCTCTATCTCCTCCTTTCTTCTGAACCCCATTACCCCTTCCACAACCCCTCCGGCCAACGCCCCAATCCCAGCCCCGGCCAGTAGCCCAGCCCCCAACAGGACCCCAGCCCCAGCTCCAACTGTAGCTCCAATCCCAGCCCCTACTAAAATCCTCTTCCCATTCCTCCGGATAAATTCCCCAACTTTCCTAACACCCTCTTTTACTTTTGAAACGACCTTCTTTGCCCCTTCTATTGCCCCTTCCACTCCAGAGGAGATCGCCGACCCGACCTTTTTC
>JBDONQ010000020.1:0-9758 GCA_039831255.1 Campylobacterales bacterium | reverse complement strand
AGTTAAAATATTTCACTTTGACCTAATTAACCCTTCCAAACTAAGGGGGAAAGATCACAATTCGATTGGAGAGATATCTATCGCTATCAACCGGAAATCCCAATTACCCCTTTTCCACTTCCCCTTATTTTGCCGTTTAAATTACTTTTTCAGAAATTTCCCGGTTTGTATCACCGGAAAGGGCCCTGACGTGGAGCTCTAATGGAATCCGATAATTCATCTCTGTGGTAATTCTACTCTCCCAAAGCAACTGACTCTCTTTTAAATAGCTGGAGAAAAGGGGGGAAAGGGGGTAATCTCTAAACCACTTTTGGCCATTTCAATTTTCCCCCGGGGTTGGAAAGAAGGTGGAAGTGAAGGTGGAACACCTCTTGTCCAGATCCTTTTCCATTATTTGTAATTAATCGGTAATCGGTAATTCCCAATTCCCGGGCCACTTGCCGGATAAATTGGGCCATCTCTCCGATTAACTCCGGGGGGGTTTCGTCAAATTTGGAGTAATGCTCCTTCGGAATAATTAAAATGTGGATTGGTGCAATTGGATTGATATCCCGGAATGCTAAAAATTTTTTATTCTCCAAAACCCGTTGGGAGGGGAGCTCTCCAGTTGCAATTTTGCAAAAAATACAATTTTTATCGAACTTTTTCCCTCTCTCTTCCATTGCCGTTCTCCTTTTTTTTTGGTATTATACCCGAAAAATTAAAGGCGGGGAGAGGTGAATTTAGAGGAGATTATCGGAAAATGTGAGACGTTGGATCAGCTGGAGAAGGTCCGGGTTAAACTGTTGGGCCGAAATGGAGAGATTACAAAAAAATTTAAAGAACTCCGAAATTACCCCCCTGAAGAGCGGAAAGAGGTTGCAAAGAGATTCAATCAGTTAAAAGAGAAAGCCCAGCAACTTCTCTCAACCCGGAAACGGGAGTTGGAGGAGGAGTTGTTGGAGCGTCAACTCCGGAAAGAGGCGTTGGATGTAACCCTCTACTCTCCCCAGAAGAGTGGGGCCCTCCACCCGGTAACTGAGACAATTGACCGGATTGTCCGTTTTTTTAGCCGCCTCAACTTTTCAGTAGAGCTGGGGACACTGGTCGAGGACGATTTCCACAATTTTGAAGCGTTGAACCTTCCAAAATACCATCCAGCCCGGGATATGCAGGACACTTTCTATTTAAAAGATGGATATCTTCTCCGAACCCACACCTCCCCGATCCAGATTCACACAATGCTCTCCCAAGAGCCCCCTATCCGGATGATTAGCCCCGGGGCGGTCTTCCGGCGGGATTACGATTTAACCCATACCCCAATGTTTCACCAAGTGGAGGGGTTGGTTGTGGATCGGAAAGGGAAGGTCAGTTTTACCAATTTAAAATTTATTTTGGAGGAGTTTCTCCGGTATCTATTTGGGGAGAAGATTGGAATCCGGTTCCGCCCCTCCTTTTTCCCATTTACAGAGCCCAGTGCGGAAGTGGATATTAGTTGTATCTTCTGTGGAGGGGAGGGGTGCCGGGTCTGTAAACAGACTGGATGGTTGGAGGTTTTAGGGTGTGGGATGGTGGATCAAAATGTCTTTAAAGCGGTCAATTACGAAGATGTGAGTGGTTACGCCTTTGGAATGGGGGTTGAGCGGTTGGCAATGCTCCTCTACCGGATTGACGATTTGAGGAGTATGTATCAAGGGGATATTAGATTGATGGAGCAGCTCCGATGGTAGTAACCCGAAAGTGGCTGGAAGAGTTTGTAGACCTCTCTGGGATTTCAACCCAACAAATTTTGGAGCGATTGGACTCAATTGGACAAGAAGTGGAAGGATACCGGAAAATTTCTGTTCCCAGGAATGTGGTTATTGGAGAGGTGATAGAGTGTGATCGGCACCCCAATGGCCGGCGGTTGAGCCTTTGTAAAGTTCGGATTGGAGAGGAGAAGGTTCTTCAAATTGTCTGTGGAGCCCCCAACATTGGGGTTGGTCAAATGGTTCCGGTGGCGTTACCGGGGACCCATCTCCCTAACGGCCTTCAGATTGTGCCAAGAACTATCCGGGGAGTTGAGAGTTTTGGGATGGTCTGCAGTGATCAGGAGTTGGGGCTTCCAAAAATTCAAGAGGGGATTTTGGAGTTGGACAATTCGTTGGGGGAGTTGAAGCTAGGAACCGAGGTAGCCAACTACTTAGAAGACGAGGTAATTGAGATTGGGGTAACCCCAAACCGGGGGGATGTGTTGTCGGTTTATGGGATGGCTCGGGAGTTGGCAGCAGCCTTCCGGCGACGGATGAAACCGGTGGAGAAGAGGTATAAAGAGTTACCGGAAGGGATTGGTCGGGTCGTAAAAATTTTTAAAAATGAACTCCAATACTCCTCCAACTATTTAAAAGCACTGGAAGGGCGGATAGAGGCCCCAGTAAAAGTGAAATTGAGGCTGGCCCTCTGTGAAATTGAGGGGAAAAATGAGAGCGATATGGTCTTAAAATACTCAATCCACGCAACTGGGGTTTTAATGGTCCTCTCCAACCGGGGGAATATAATGTTCCGGAATCGGAATGGGGTTGAGACCTACCAAGCCCCTTACGGGGAGTATTTCATTGGAATAAAAAACGATTTGGAGTATGAGGAGAATGGCCATTACATTTTAGAGGCCAGTTATGTAGATCCGGAACAGATTAGCGAATTGGTCTATCGGAAAGGGATTCAGGAGACCGATGACTACTTTTACCGGGCCAGTCGGGGGAGTGAAGCAGATTTGGAGATGGGGGTTACCTATTTTTTAAATGAAGCTGGCTGTCATGTCTTCACCGGGGAGTACAATTTAATCCGGGAGGAGAGCCACCGGCGCCCAGTTATAAATGTCTATTTATCGGAAATTTGGGAGTTAATTGGGTATAAAATTCCGGAGCGGGACATTATTGATATTTTAAAATTGTTGGGGTTTGAACTTCAGGCGTGGGGAAATACAATTCGACTAAAAATCCCTTGCTACCGCCGGGATATTAAAACTACCCAAGATGTAGCAGAGGAGATTTTGAGAATTTATGGGATTGAAAAAATCCCCTCCATCCCCCTCACCTTTGTCGAGAAAAATCGGGAGAGTGAAGGGCTTCAAAAGTTGGACCACCACTACGATTTACGGGAGAGGGCTGTTGCAGCGGGGCTTTATGAAGTCCTCCATTTCGCCTTTGAGGAGCGGGCTCGGTTGGAGCGGTGGGGGTTACCAGTTGTGGAGGAGAAATTGGATTTGGTAAATCCAATTGTCTCAGAGCTGGATACCCTTCGGACCACCCACTTACTCCAGTTGGCTGACGATTTGGCCTTCAACCGGGCCAATGGGTATAAGCGGATTATGCTCTTCACAATAGGGACCCTTTTCGACAAAAAACGCCGGGAGCGGGAGCAGTTGGCCTTGGCAATTAGTGGGGAGCGGGACTACCAAAACCCCTCCAATTTGGGGAAACCGGGGCCGTTCCAATTTAAAGATTTGGTGGATATTGTCTCGGAGTTGATTGGGGAGTTCGAGATTAGAAAGGGGGCTCACCCGGTGGCCCATCCATACCAAGTTGGGGAGATTTGGAAGGATTCTGAAAAAATAGGGGTTTTGGGCCGATACCACCCCCGGCTGGAGCGGGAGTGGAAAATAGGGGTTAGTTACTTCGCCGAAATTGAGATAGAGAAACTCCGGCGAATTCCCCGGCAGGCGAAACCAATAATCCCATTCCCAGTTGTAACCCGGGATTTGAGTTTAGTCGTGGATAAAGGGGTTCCCTACCGGGAGGTGGCAGAGATTATCCGGGGATTAAAACTACCCCAATTGAAACTCTTCTACCCAATTGACCTCTACGATTTGGAGAAGGCTGGAGAGCGGAAAGGGAAAAATTCTTTAACAATCCGATTTAGACTCCAAGAGCGGGCCAGGACATTGACAGAGGGAGAAATTAACAAAATTATCGATACAATTTTAAAAGCACTTCAGGAAAGGGGAATTGAGCTCAGATGAGGTTGCGAGTTTTCCGGGGTCGGGAAGTGGGGGAGGGGGAGTTGGAATTTCCGGTAGATAGCGATAAATCTATCTCCCATCGAACTGCTATTTTCTCCCTTTTAACTGGAGGGATTAACCGGATTAAAAACTATCTGGATGGGGAAGATACCCTCCATTCATTAAAAATTGCGGAGCAGTTGGGGGCCCAAATTGTAAAACGGAGGGGAGAGAGAGGGCTCGAGGTAGAGATTACCCCCCTTTCCCAGATTCAAGAACCAACCGATATTCTCTACTGCGGAAACTCTGGGACTACAATCCGAATCTACTCCGGTTTATTGGCGGGTACCCCCGGTTTTTTTGTATTGTCGGGGGATAAATATTTAAACCGCCGGCCAATGGGGCGGGTTTTAGACCCGTTACGGGAGATTGGAGGGAAAGTGGATGGCCGATCCAACGGTAATTACCCTCCCCTAGCAATTCGGGGGGGAAGATTGAAAGGGTTCCGATACTCTTCCCCAATCCCCTCGGCCCAAGTGAAATCGGCCCTAATTTTGGCGGGGTTGCAAGGGGACTCTTGCTCTTATTACCGGGAACCTGAATTGAGCCGAGACCATACTGAACGGATGTTGAAAAGGATGGGGGCCCCAATTAGTAAAGAGGGGGAGTGGATTAAAATTGAACCGTTGGAGGGGAGACTGGAACCGTTGGAATTGGAGGTGCCGGGGGATCCCAGTAGCGGATTCTTTTTTGCAGTTTGGGGAGCAATTGCTGGGAAAAGGGTTCTAATTCCCAATGTAACCCTGAACCCAACCAGAATTGGGGCTTATAAAATTTTAGAGAAAATGGGGGTCCCGGTGGAATACCATCTCCGGGAGGAGAAGTATGAGCCAATTGGGGATATTTTAATCAATGGGACCGGGAAATTGAAAGGGGTAGAGGTTTCGGAGAATATCCCAGCTTTAATTGACGAGTTGCCGGCCTTGGCAATTGGAATGGCTTTCGGGGAGGGGGAGAGTTTGGTCCGGAATGCGAAGGAGTTACGGGTGAAGGAGTCGGACCGGATTAAAGGGATTGTTAAAAATCTCCAGAGAATGGGGGTGGAAGCGGAGGAGTTAGCCGACGGATTCCGGATTGTTGGGGGAACCCCAAAAGGGGGGATTCAAATCGATTCCTATGGGGACCACCGGTTGGCGATGAGCTTTGCAATTGCAGGGGCGGTGGTTGGAGATTTGGAGATTACTGAAGGGGAGAGTATCTATACCTCCTTTCCCCGCTTTTTCGAGCTTTTTAAGCAAATTGCCCTCTTTGAGGTGGTGGAGGAGTGATTTGTGCTAATTGAGAAGGCGAAGAGTTACGGATTCTGTTTCGGGGTAAAGCGGGCGGTGGAAATTGCTGAAAACTCCCCGGGGAGTTACACCCTTGGACCCCTAATCCACAATCCATTGGAGATAGAACGGTTGGAGCGGGAGTTTCAGGTGGGGGTTGTAAAAGGGATTGGGGAGATTGACCCTAAAAAGGTGAAACGGTTAATTATTCGAACCCACGGAATTCCGAAAGGGGAGTTGGAGTATCTCCGGCAATTGGGGGTGGAGATTGTAGACGCCACCTGTCCTTTTGTGAAAAAGCCCCAAGAGATAGTGGAGGAGATGAGTCGGAATGGGTATGATATTGTAATTTTTGGGGATTCTACCCATCCGGAGATTCGGGGGGTCCGGAGTTACTCCCTCCACGACCGGGTTTTTGTAGTTTTAAAACCGGAGGAGTTGGAGGGGGTCCCCCTCCGGGACCGGGTGGCAGTGGTGGCCCAGACCACCCGTAAAGTGGAGGAGTTTTTGAAAATTGTCGATTATCTGGTCCGGCGGGGAAAGGAGATTCGGGTCTTTAACACAATCTGTAACGCCACTTTTGAGAATCAACAGGCAGTTCGGGAGTTGGCTCAACGGAGTGATTTAATGATAATTATCGGCGGGAAAAACTCCTCCAATACCCGGCAACTCTACACAATTGCCCAGAGTTACACAGAGGCTTATTTGGTGGAGAAACCAGAGGAGTTAAACCCAGCTTGGTTTCAACGGAAGGAAAGGTGTGGGGTAAGTGCCGGGGCTTCCACTCCAGAGTGGCTGGTGGAGGAGATAATTGGGGAGATTCGGAGGGTGGTGGGAGAGGGGAGGGAAGGGGCTAATCCATCTAAAACTGTTAAAGTTCAAACCCTTGAAAAGGATTTAGGTATGGAGTTGAAAGTAGGTGACACTATTGAGTTTAAAATTGAGGAGTTGGTAAAAGGGGGATTTGTCGGCCATTTGGATCAAAAAGAGGTATTTTTGCCAAAGAGCCTTAGTGGGTTGAAGTGGGACCCAGAAATGGTTGGAAAAGTGGTAAAGGCGAAGGTCAAAGAGTTAAAAGAGCGGACAATTGTGGCGGACCGGAAAGCCTATCTCCGGGAGGTGGAGGAGTGGTTGAACACAATTGAGAATCAAAAGGTGAAGGGGGTTGTAAAGGCGATTAAAACCCGGGGAATGGTAATCGATATAAATGGGGTGACCGGTTTTGTCCCAAAAGATGAGATTTTTTACAAAAATATCCGGATTGAGGATATCTTTAAACCGGGGGAAGAAGTGGAGGTGGTATTGGTAGATAAAGACCGGAGAATCTTCTCGATTAAGCGGCTTCTCCCAAATCCGTGGGATCAAATGCGGGAGGTCCAACCGGGGGATCAGTTGGAGACAACTGTGAGCCATATCACCGATAGTGGGGTCTTTGTAGAGCTGGACAATGGGATTGAAGGGTTTATGCACATTAGTGAAATAAATTGGGATGGAGAAAATGACCTCCAAGTTGGGGATAAAGTCCGGGTGGAGGTTCTGGAGATTGACCCAGACCGGGAGCGGTTGAAAGTTTCCCGGCGACGGTTGCTGGAAAAACCGGCGAAACAGTTTGGGAGAAAGTATAAAGAGGGGGATATTGTAGAGGGAATCGTTGTAAAATTTATCGCAGTTGGGGCCTTTGTGGATGTGGATGGAATCTCGGTCCTCCTTCCAAACCGATTTGTCTCCTACAAAAAAGGGGAGACAGCCCAAGATGTCTTTAGAATTGGGGACCGGGCCCGGTTTAAAGTGATTTCAATTGAGCCGGAGGCCAATAAAGTGGTAATCTCCCGGAAAGATGTATTAGAGGACCCCTACCAGAAATTTAACCGGGAACATCGGGAAGGGGAGATTGTAGAGGGGGTAATTCGGCAAAAGACCGACTTTGGAATGTTTGTAGATTTGGGGGAGGTGGAAGCTTTGGTCCGGAATGACGATTATAAAGAGCTCTACAATGTGGGGGACACATTCCGGGGACGAATTGTCTATCTAAATGGGGACCGGATTCGGCTCCAAGAGATCTAACTTCGGGAGTTAAAACTCCCTTCTTCCCCTTTTTTCCATTGAAAAAAAAGCACCAGTAATTGTCTCCTTTTTAAAACTCCTTCTATCTTTCATCTCTCTCTATAAAGGGTCAATCTCTGACCGGATGGTGGGGTAAAATTTCCCGACATTTTGAAATACTCTTTTTGGAGGTATAAAATAAATGGAACAGTTTGAGCAACTGAAAGTAAGAGCGGTGGAGGTTCTGAGAGAAGCGGCGGAAATTACAGAGGAGTTGAAAAGGGAACTACCTATTGAGGTCCTTCAACAGGAGTTGGACCAATACCACCGAGGATTAATAGAAGTGGCTGAAATGATTCCCCGGGAGCAACTGATTATTGGGGTAGTGGCCCCTGTTAGTAGTGGAAAGAGCACTTTTTTAAATGGATTGGTATTTGAAGAGCCAGTGTTGGACTCCAGAATAGGGGAGACCACAGCGGCCCTCTATCGGATTCAGCACGGATCTCAGTTTCAGGTGAAAGAGAAAGGGCGGGTCTACCCAATCTCCAATTTAGAAGAGTTAAAAGAGCGGATTAAAGAGTTAAACAGGGAACGATTGGACCAGATAAAAGAGGGGGAAAATTTGGGAGAGGAGGAGATAGAGGTGGAGATTTCAATCCCTGACCAGAGACTCCTCCATATTACGCTTTTGGATACCCCCGGCTATGGATCAGTAAATGAGCAAGTGATGAATCGAATTTTGGAAAAGGTTTCCCGGGAAAGTGATGGAATTGTAGTAATTTTGGATATTAGTAAAGGGTTGATGGAGAAGGATCGGCAGTTTTTAAAAGATGTGCTGGAGCGGAACTTTATTCACGACGGCTTCTTTATTTTGAATAAAATGGATGGGATAATTGACCCAGATGAGTTGGAATTGAAGAGTCGGGAGGAGATTGAACAAGAGATTCAGGCCCAAATTGCCCAAGTAGTAGAGGAACTTCAAAAAATTGTTCAAAACAGCTCCCACCCATTTCAGATAGACCAACGGAAAATTTTCCCAATGTCTGCAAAAAAAGGGTTGGTGGGAAAAAAATTAATAAAAGAGGGGAGGGAAGAAGAGGGGCGGAAGCGGTTGGAAGAGAGTCGGTTACCGGAATTTGAAGAACATTTTTGGGCCCAGCTGTTGGAAGTAAAAGCTAAAAAAGGGGATACTGAACTGGCCCGGGGAAAGGAGCTGTTGGAGGGGTTGGAAGAGGGGCTTTGGAGAATTGAGCAGGAGAAAGAGGAGAGTCGTCGCCGGTTGGAACGGTTGAGGGAGGCTGCATCCCTTCTGGACCAAGCTGAGAGGAGTTTCGAATTGGGAAGGTCCTACCTCAATGACTCCTATAGGAAGAGGGAGCTTAAAACGGAGCTGGTCTCAGCTCTCCGGGAGAGGTTGGAAGATGAACTTTCGGATGTGGGGTGGAGTTTAAGTAAAGAGAGTTGGGAAAATGCTACCCAGCGGGCAATTAGACTGTTTAGTGAGGATGTTGAAGAGGAGATGGAGGGGGCTGTCAATTACATCAAATATGAAATTAATAATGCCGGGGAATATCTGGAAAAAGCGGCCCAAATTCTCCGGGAGGTCCAAGAGGCCCAGCAAAATTCCCTCCATTTGACCAGCCGGAAAGGGTTGCCAGCTACTAACTCCAATTCGGCTTTAAGGGGAATCGATGTGGATGGAATCCTAGGGGATATTATCATCTCATTGGGATTGGGGGTAGGAGTCGGTTTAGCGGCGGAGCTGATAGCAGGCCGATTAATCGCCTTTGCAATTCCGGGGATTGGGTGGTTGCTGGGGGCAGCTGCTGCATTTTTTACACTGGCTTCAGCTGGAAATAAAAAAGATGAGATTATTTCTAAAGTTATGGAGACTGCTCCAGTGGAAATTGAAAATATAATTAACCAAACCTTCTCCCAGCTGAAGACCCAATTGGATGGGGTGGAGAACCAGTTGGCTCCCACTATTTCCCACCTTCGGGAAGAGATTGAGAAAGGGATTGCTGAAGAGAAGGCTATTCAGCAAATTCCGGCCCAGTTAATAGAGCGTCTTCACAATTTGCGGCAGGAGTATCCAATTTAAAAAAGGGTGCCTGTGGAATTGGATTGGTCAAAAAATAAATTATTGGAATTGGTTAGAAAAGCTTATCGGGGAGAGGTAATGCTCCCCGATTTCAAGAGAAGTTTTGTCTGGACGAGGGGAAATGTGGAAGAATTGATTTGCTCTTTGTTAGAAGGAGTATTTGTTGGAAAATTTTTAATACAACGGGTTAACCCAGAGAAAGTCCCTTTTAAAACAATTCCAATAGAGGGAACGGACAGGTTAAATTTTCATTTCTCTTGTGAACCACCCTCGCGTAAATGGGGGAGTTTCCTGCTTCCCAGGCAGATGACTAGTTTCTATAAACAGA
>JBDONQ010000146.1:0-2800 GCA_039831255.1 Campylobacterales bacterium | reverse complement strand
GGGACTTTTTGGAGATAATCTCAGACCGGGAGTCAATCCCAGTGGATGAGGTGGAGCCAATTTCCGAGATTCTGAAGCGGTTTGAAGGGGCGGCAATGAGTATTGGGGCCCTCTCCCCAGAGGCCCACCAAATATTGGCAGAAGCGTTGAACCGGTTGGGGGCTCGGTCCAACTCTGGGGAGGGAGGGGAGGACCCGGTCCGAAATCGGACAATTCGCCAATCCAAGATCCGGCAAATTGCCTCTGGTCGGTTTGGGGTTACCCCCGAATACTTAGTAAATGCTGAAGAGATTCAAATTAAAATTGCCCAAGGGGCAAAACCGGGGGAAGGGGGGCAATTACCGGGTTTTAAAGTGACCACTTACATTGCAAAACTCCGGCACACTACCCCCGGGAAAACCCTAATCTCCCCACCTCCCCACCACGATATCTACTCAATTGAGGATTTGGCCCAGTTAATTTTTGACTTAAAACAGATAAACCCCCGGGCAAAGGTGAGTGTAAAATTGGTCTCCACAATTGGAGTTGGAACAATTGCAGCAGGGGTTACAAAAGCTTATGCCGATAAAATTATTATTAGCGGGGCGGAAGGGGGGACTGGGGCAGCCCCAATCACTTCAATCCGCCACGCCGGGAACCCGTGGGAGTTGGGGTTAATTGAAACCCACAACAGTTTAAAAGAGAACCATCTACGGGAGTTTGTCCGGCTGGAGACCGATGGGGGGTTAAAAGTAGGCCGGGATTTAATTGTTGCAACCCTGTTGGGAGCTGAGGAGTTTGGGTTTGGAACTGCTGGAATGATTGCAATGGGGTGCCGATTGGCCCGGGTTTGCCATTTGAACACCTGTCCAGTTGGAATTACAACCCAAGATGAGAAGTATCGGGCAAAATTTAAAGGGGATGTGGAACGGGTAATGAACTACTTCCGGCTACTGGCTGAAGATGTCCGGGAGTGGTTGGCCCGGTTAGGATACCGCTCTTTAAATGAGTTAGTGGGTCGGAATGACCTGTTGCGGGTGAAAAGCCACTTGCCATTGGCGGAAAAATTTGACTTTAGCCCCCTTTTTAAACAGGTGGAGGGGGTCAATATTCAGACTAAACCCAACCCCCCATTTGATAAAAATGAGTTTGAGCATCGGCTTTTGGAAGAAGCGATGCAGACAATTAAAAACCCAAATCACAAATCGGTAATCCGGGCTAAAATTTCCAATTTAAATCGGAGTTTTGGGGCTTTAACTAGTGGGGTAATTGCAAAATATTATGGGGATAGAGGGTTACCGGAGGATAGTATTACATTTAAATTTGAGGGGGTTGCCGGTCAAAGTTTTGGAGTCTTTTTGGCTCGGGGGATTACCCTCCGGTTAAAAGGGGTTGCCAACGATTATGTCGGAAAAGGGATGAGTGGGGGGAAAATTATTATCACCCCGGAAAAGTGGGGGGCTGCTGCCGGAAACACCTGCCTTTACGGGGCAACAGGGGGGAAACTCTTCATTGTTGGAGAGGTAGGGGAGCGGTTTGCAGTTCGGAACTCCGGGGCAATTGCGATTGTAGAGGGAACTGGGGACCACCCCTGCGAATATATGACCGGGGGAGAGGTGATTATTCTTGGGAAAACTGGTATCAACTTTGGGGCTGGGATGACTGGAGGGGTCGCCTTTGTGTACGACCGGGAGCACGAATTGGTGGATAAAATTAACCCTGAGTTGATTGAAATCCGCCGGATTGATATTGACGAAAATGAGAAGCCGAAAATTTATCTGAAAAAACGGCTAATTGAGTATTACAACGCCACTGGAAGTCAAAAGGCCAAATTTGTTCTAGACAATTTCCGAAGTGAAGTTCGTCACTTTTGGTTGATAACCCCGAAAGATAACCGGCCTCCACTGGACCCCAACGATATGGATTAATCAAAAATAGGTAGGGTAAAAAGGGGGAGGTTAACGGCCCCCTTACCCTAATCTCCTTTTTGAGTACCCTTCTTACCCTATGCCCGAAGAAGGTTTGCAGATTTAAATTGAGCGGGTTTAATTTAAGTTAAGCCCAAGAATGAAAAAAAAGATGTCAATGGAAAAGTGGACTTCCAACAAAGAAAAATGGGACGCCACCGGTTCACTCTTTCGCCACCGGGTAAAAGGGAATTGTGCTCCGGATTACCCGGGGCTCCAAGGAAATTATTCTATTGATGGAAATGGGGTATAAAATTGTGATAAATTTATACGATGCCGTGAAATAGGCAATTTTCAATTTTAGATATCCTAAAATTTAGATTTCCCCAAAAGGGGCACTAATTTAACTGAGGGGAAAATTTAACCAAATCTCCAGAGGATTTTCCCTTTAAATTAAAATGAATTTGGGCCTGTCTTAACAACTCCTTTGTGATACAAAAACCTAAAAAGTAGCGATAGACAAGCACAAAGGGGCAATAACAAAGTCTCAAACAGGGATGGAAAAGCCCGTTGAGCCGGCGGGGAGGCTCTGATAAGAGGATTTGGGAAGCAGGAAGCCCTGACTATAATCTACGATTTAGTTAGGGGAGTCCACATTCTCAATTTGTTCAGTTGATTGCCGATTAAAAATCAATTGACGTTCCGAGGGAAAAGCTCTATTCTGAATTGTCTAGTTATTGAGTAAACGGTCCATTTGCGATTGAATTATCTAGGATTGGCAAAATTGGCCATTTAAAAAATTGAACATCAAAAATTGAGCTAAGTGTATCACCGAATCCCACAGTTGATAAAATTGGAATTGAACCGAGGGTGTGGTAACCCCTAATTGAAACCAAAATTGGTTTTATTGGTCC
>JBDONQ010000184.1:0-2805 GCA_039831255.1 Campylobacterales bacterium | reverse complement strand
TTGGGGATTTTCCGCTCCTCTAAAATATCGATTCCGTTGTTGATAATGTTCAACAATACTTGGGCAAACTCACTCCGATATCCCACAATTGGAACCTCCCCTTCCACTTCTAATTCCACTTTTACCCTTTTCTGATTGAGTCTCCCTTCGCTCAATTGGAGAATCTCCCGGACCAGTTGGGAGGGGTAAAACTGGACCGGTTCCCTATCCCTACGGAAGAAGTTAATAAAGTCATCAATTGTGTCGGACATATATTTTATCTGGAGGTCAGCCCGCTCTTTAAACCGCTGGAACCGGGCTGGGGTGAGGGCCCCCTGCTGATAAGCTAACTCCAAATTTTGAATTAAGAGGGAGAGCCGGGTTAATGGGTGTCGCCACTGGTGGGCAATATTTCCTAACATCTCCCCTAGAGTTGCCAGTTTACTCTGGTGGAGGAGGAGTTGCTCCTTCTCCCGCCGTTTTGCCACTTCCCGCTGGACCCGCTCCTCCAACTCTTCATAAAAGCGGGAGATTGGACTGGAGAGGAGAAATCCCAAAATTAGAGCCACCCCTGTGGAGAGGGCCACCATCCAGATTAGGGACTCCTTCAATTGCCGATTTGCCTGCTCTAACAACTCCCTATTTTGGATAATTAAAAGTTTAAATGGGCCCAACCGGGTCAAGTAGAGCTCATCGGAGATAAACCCCTCCCCCCCTCTTCCAATCTCTTGGACAATCCGGTAGTTAAACAGGTCTGAAATCCGTTCTCCCTTTAAAAAATCCCCGGCTAAAATCCGCCCCTCCCGATCCAACAATAGCCAGTGGAGGGGGGCCATCCGGTTTAAAAGGGGGGTAATTTCCCCCTCTAGCCCGATAAACCCTCTTCCTTTTCCAACTGGATAGACCACCTCTATCACCAGTTTTCCATTGGCAATTAGAGTTTGCTCTACCACCTCTTCCCCCTTTTTGGGGAGGGGCCACCGATGGCTACTCCGCTGGCACCAGAGGGTCCCCCACCTTTTCCAACATCCAATTACCCCTTTTCCATTCCGGTCCAAATAAACTAAATGGGAGAGTGAGGGGTTGGAGGTTAAAATCATTTTAAAAATTGCCTCCACCACCTCCGGTTCCATTTGGAAATGTTCTAAAAAAAGGGGGGAGTTGGCAATTTGGGCCCCACTTTTCCGGAGGATTTCCAGCTGGTGCCGATATTCCCCCTTCACTTCCTCCACAATTCCGGTGACCCTACTCTTAAATTGATTAGTTACCTGCTTTGAGAAGAGGAGAAGGCTCAAATAACTGGTTCCCAGCACTACCGCTACCCCAAAAATTGCCAACGGGAGGAAAACCTCCCACTGGTACCCCCTTCCACCCCGGTCACTTTCTCTCAATTTTGTATCCACTGCCCCGGACATTTTTAATAAAATTCTCCTTCAACTTACTCCGCAATTTCCGGACTTGGGTCCGGAGAGTGTTGTCGCAAACCGGCCTCCCCTCCCAAACATAATCTTTAATTTTTTCAGTTTCCACCACTTTCCCAATATTTCGAACCAGTAATTCCAAAAAGGTTCGTTCATTGGGGGTCAACGGTATCTCCTCTCCGTCGTAAAAGAGTTGCCGGCGACTTAAGTCGAACCAGTATTTGTCGGTTAAATAGACCCGCTCCCCCTTTGGGTAGACCAACCGGCGAATCCGAAGCTCTAGCTCCTTTAAATCGAAGGGTTTTTTAATGTAATCGGCCGCCCCCATCCGGAACGCCTTCTCAATATGGTGGATATCGGAGTAGGCGGTGATAAAAATTACTGGGATATCCTCTCCCCGATACCGCTTAAACTGCTGGTAAAATTGGTATCCATCCATCTCCGGCATATTGATATCCAATAATAGAATGTCGTAGTAGGTCGGGGAGACCGATTCCAACGCCTCCAATGGATTGGAAAAATAGTCCACTTTAGCTCCTTTTAACTCCATATACTCCTGAATACTCTCCCCGATAAATGGGTCATCTTCAACGACTAATATCTTCATTCCGCCCCTTTTTCTTCAATTCTATCAATTCTCCGGAGAATTGGCCCAAAGTCGATTGTAACCTTTGTTCCAACTCCTTCTTTACTCTCAATTTTAAACCCCAATTGATAAAACTGAACAATTTTTTTTACAATATAAAGCCCCAAACCAAAACCACCCCCCCAATCGCTGGCCCGGACAAATTTTTGGGTAACCCGCTTCAATTCCCGTTTTGGAATCCCAACCCCACTATCCACTACCTCCAATACTCCATTTTTTAGCTTTACCTCTATTTTCCCCCGTTGGGTGTACTTTAAACTGTTGGAGAGGAGATTTCCGATCAATCGGTTGAAGTCCTCCCGGTCGATATGGATGTAAGTGGGTTCCAATTTCCACTGGAGGAGGAGCCCCTTCTCCCGGGCCAGCTCCTCCACCTCCCGAATCCGGTTTAAAACCTCTTGGTCCCCCCGGATTAGGGTTGGCTCCCGTTTCAATTCCCCGACCAGCTTTAGGTAGCTGAGGTTCTTAAAAATTGTGTAGAGTCGGTTTACCCCCAACTCAATCCGTTTTAAATAATCGTTGTAGCAATGGGGTTCAAAGAGCTTTACCATCTCCAAATTATTCATTATTGCCATAATTGGGGTGTTCATTTCATGGGTTACATCCCGGACAAACTCCTCAATCCCATTCATCGCCTCCTGATACGGGGCGAAGATAAACCGGTAAAAGAGGAATAAGAGGATTAAAAGCCCCCCTCCAATTATCACTAAATTGAGTAGGAGATGGCCCCAAATTGCCCGGAGTCGTTCTGGAGGGATT
>JBDONQ010000261.1:0-2805 GCA_039831255.1 Campylobacterales bacterium | reverse complement strand
GAAAGGTTCCAAAGGGAGAGAGGGGCTCCAGTTTAAATTTTAAAGCTTTCATCCTTTCCCCTTCACTACTTTTTCGCCCATTTTACAGCTTCTTTAATAATCTCTTCCCGCAGTTTCCGGATTTTCTTCCCATCTATATTCCACTTTTTCAATTTCCATTTTTCATCTCCGTTGCTTTTCTCTTTTTCTTCTACAATGAAGGAGAGCTGTCCATACCCTCGGCTGGTACTTCCCCCCAATCCGTCCAGCTGGAGGAGGGCCAAACCCAACTCCATCAATTTGGAAAATAGTTTCTGCTCAGTTTCATCGAAAGCCCGAATCCCCACTTGAAAATCGAACCGGACCCCACTGGCAACCCGTTCACTGATCCGCAATCCCCCTAATACGGTATTAACTGTCCCTTTAATCCGATCAATCGAGTTCTCAGTTTTCTGCTCAAATAGTTCAATCTGCCCCTCCAACGCCATTCGGCGGGTATCTTTGGAGATGTAGCAGTCCCGGAAGATAAACCGACTAATTTCGGGATATTCAGAGAATAGATAAGGGGTCTCTTCCTTTGAAGTCTTCTTATCTTTTTTATCTTTTAGACTTCCACTATCCCCAAAGGCGTGGATTATCAATTTTGTTAAAGCTTTAGTTTGGTCAGAGATTTTAGATTTTTCAAAAGCGTAGAGCCACCCACTATCGACTGGCATCCCCAATTTGCAGTTTTTTGTAAGGTCATTTTTTGGAAAGTCGGGAGATTTGAATACCTCCACTTGGGTTCGGACAATTCCAAAGAAGTGTTCCAGTAAACTCCGGATTTTTCCTTTTAAACTACTCCCTGGGATGTAAGGCTCTGTAAATTTCCGGTAGAATTCCTGTTTTTCCAGGTCAAAGAAGAGGACCAACTCCCCATTTAACGGGTCTTTACTATTATTTTTATTCAAATAGGCCCAAATTGTCCGTTTTATCACCGGTAGATCGATTCCCCCAATTTTCATCCCATCGTCTGAAGCCCCGATGTGGAGACCGGTCTCAACTACTAAGCCATGGAATTTTAACTCCTTCCCTCCAATCTCTTTTTCAGTTAGAAGAGTTACCTCCATCTCTTCTCCCTTTTTTTGCAGATTTTCACTGGCCATCTCCTCTCCTTTTTTTGAGCTATTTTTTTTTACAACTATTTTCTGGGAAGGAACCCCAAAATCGCCTCTAAAAAGAGTTTAAAATTTTGCAACTCCTCTTGGGTCCCCACTTTATCTACACAGCGGGCAATAAAATCTTTAAATTCCCTTTTACAATGTCTCCGGGTTGCGGCGTATTGGACCTTCGATTTCAAAAATTTGACCATTGGCAAAATCTCTCTATCAAACCTCTCCTTTGGAAGCCCCTCCCCTTTCTCCTCCCACTTCATCACCCAATCGTAAAATTTCCGATATTGGGTTGTGGAGATAAGCTGATTTTTTTCAATCTCTTTCGCTATTTTTTCCGCATCGTCACTAAACAGAGTTGCCAATTTTGAATTGGTTTTAAAGTCAGGGGTAAAAGTTTTAATGTGCATCACTCTCCTCCTTTTCGATTGGATTTATCACCCATTCCCTGGCTCTTTTCCAAAAGATTGTCCCGCCGGAGGTAGAGGGTGATATAGATTGAAGGGATTACTTTCTCCCCATACTCTCCGATTAACCGGCCCAATCTTCCCAACAACTCCTCCCGTTCCCTCCCCTTCATCGGGAGGGTTCTAGTCACCAAATAACTCAACTTGGACCTCCAAAGGGCGTTTTTGTAGTCGATTGCTTCTTCTGGGGCCACCAGTTGGCGGTTTACAATCCACCGGTGGTAACTCCCCTTTATCTCCGCCTCTTCCACCATTTTTGCAATATCCACCAACCGGTAGAGGAACCGGCTGGGAATCTCCCTCTTTCCTTCCCCTTTTCCTTCAATTGTTTTACAAATCTCCTGCCATTCCGCCTCAATTTTTAGGAAATCTGGAAATTTCATTGAAATTCCAAAAATAGAGATTCCATCCCGCTCCTGATTCACAAATAACTCCCCCCCCTCCAGGTTTTCCAACTCTTCTACTCTTTCAACGAGTTTTGGTCGCCTCAGTTTTAGTCGCTTCAATTCAGTGTAGGGTTGGGAGTTGTCCGGCTCTTTCCGGGCTTCCCGGAAATCGATACATCCTTTACACTTCTTCGCCTGCTGTTCCGCCTCTTCAGCCATCCGGGCAATTGCCGGGACTGGGGTGCTTGGAGAGAAAAGGGCCAATCCAATTGAAATTGTCGCCTTTCCAGCTGTAAAACTCCGGAACTGCTCCCCCAACTCCTTTGCCAATTCAAACACTTTATCGTATCGACCAATTAAGAAAAGGTCGTCACCCCCCGAAAAGACAACATAAATGTAGTTTTGATATCTCTTCTTTATCACCTCCTCTGGGAAATAGACTGAGAAGAAGTAGTCTAACTCCCGGCTCAGCCGATTTGTTTTGGAAAAGGAGAGCTTTGTCAGTTTCCGGAATGTATTCCCCAATTTATCCACATCCGCTTTTAACGCCATTAACCGTCCCTTCCGCTCCCCTTTTGATTCTCCCCCAGCTTTTTCTAAATCCTTCTTTCCCACTTGGGCAATCTCTTCAAAAGAGAGAGGGTGATTATCTCCCCCTTTAGGGATATAAGATTTAATCGGAAAGAAAGGCCACTTCCCTTTTTCTCCATCAATATTGATAATTAAACAGCGATTTCCCTCTTTTTGCTGTTGAAGATAGAGGTCTTCAGCTTTTTTATAGTTGGGAAGAAATTGGGCATACCATTTCTCCCCCCTCTGTTT
>JBDONQ010000030.1:0-9837 GCA_039831255.1 Campylobacterales bacterium | reverse complement strand
TTTAATAGCGATAACCAAGTTAAGCCGATAAAAAGTAGGGGTGGAGCAGTCCGAATTAATGGCTGTGGAGGTAGCTCTGGCGGGGTCTGTTTATACAGACTAGTCATCTACCTGTGAAGCAGGAAGCCCCACCTTTTAAGGCGGGGTAGCTCACAACTTCTCCAATTTCCCTCCACCCATTCCGGGTAACTCCCTCCAATTCAGAGGAAAAGGGCAAAAAAGGGAATAAAAAAGGAGATAAGAGGGATTTTAACTCCGAAAAGTAACCCCGATTATACCCCCTTCCTTTTTTCCAAAAAAACCTGTTTCACCTTCCTCTCCACCTCATCCCCTTCCCCAATTTAAAATATACTCCCCAATCTCAATTAACCGATTGGAGTATCCCCACTCATTGTCGTACCAACTGAAGAGTTTTACCAATCGATTATTCACTTGGGTTAAATCCAGTGGAACTATTGAAGAAGCGGGGTGGCCATTTAAATCGGTGCTAACCCGGAACTGCCGGTCCACTGCTAAAATTCCCTTCATCTCCCGATTGGCGTACTTCTCGATTAACCGATTCACCTCCTCCCGGGTGGTTCCCCGCTTTAGCTGAACCACAAAATCCAAAAGGGAGACATTTGGGGTCGGGACCCGGACACTTCGGCCATCCAATTTCCCTTTCAACTCCGGTAAAACCCGGTAAATCGCCTTCGCCGCCCCAGTGAAAGTGGGGATTATATTAACTGCCGCTGCCCGGGATCGGCGGATATCTCGGTAGTTGGGGGCATCCAATAATCGCTGATCCATTGTGTAGCTGTGAATTGTGGTAATAAAGCCAGCCTCAATTCCAAAATGGGTCTCCAAAATTTTTGCCAACGGGGCTAAACAGTTGGTGGTACAGGAACCGTTGGAGATAATCGATTCCCCCCGGTAGAGGTGGTGGTTTACCCCCAACACATAAGTGGGGGTATCGTCATTAGCCGGGGCGGAGAGGATTACTTTTTTAACTCCCCCCTTTAAATGCCCCTTTGCCAACTTAGTTGTTAAAAAGCGACCGGTTGCCTCAATCACCACATCTACTCCCTCAAAGCGGGCCTTTTCCGGGGTTGGGGCTGAGGTGTATTTAACCTTCCAATTTCCAACCCGGAGGAACTCCCCTTCCACAGAGACAGGGGCTGGAAATTCTCCCCGGATTGAGTCAAACTGGAGTAGGTAGGCGGCCTCTTCAATCCCAATTAAATCGTTGACTGCTACCACTTCTACTCCCCGTTGGAAGGCAACCCGGAAAAGGGTGCGACCAATCCGGCCAAATCCGTTAATCCCTATCCTCATTTCGCCCCTTTTTTCGTAAAATTGTAGCCAATCCAATGATGTTAAAATTTCTCCCCAAAACCCAAACTGCTCCGAGGGGGATAAAATGTTTATATTTGGTGAAGGTGTAAAACTGGTGGAAGAGCTGGAATTCCACCCGGGAAAAAAGGAGATTATTTTTACAACAGTAAAAAATCCAGTTGTGCTGGAATGGTTAAAACGGAATGGGTTCCACCAGAGCTTTATAGAGGATATCACCTCCGAGGAGCAAACTATCACGTTTGAGCGGGAGAGGGATTTCGATTTGGCGATTTTTAAATATATCGGCTTTGACGAGGAGGAGAAACTCCTCTACAGGGAAGAGAATATTGTTGCAATCGTAACCCCGTTAAAATTTTTTGTACTGGCCTCCGATAAAGATATCATTGTTGAATTGGCCCGGAAATTTGAAAAGCGGTACCGGCATGACTACCCGTTTGAGTATGTCCTCTATTTAATTACAGACATTTTAATCGATACAACCCTCTTAATTGTGGATGTAATTGATGAGACGTTGGAGGATATTGAGGATGCAATTTTTAAAGACCGGATAAAAGAGGAGGAGTTGCAAAAGGATATCTACTACACCCGCCGGACATTGAATAGATTGGCAAAAATCTCTATTCAGTACCGGGATGTAATCCGGAAAATCTACAGCTCTTTCTCAAAGGAGATGAAAAAACGGCTCAAATATGAGTTTATTGACCTGCAAGAGCATATTAGTTATTTAATTGATGAGGCAAAAACCCTTTTGGACCGGACCGGTTACCTTTTAAATCTCTATATGGGGTTAATCTCCACAAAGATGAACCGGGCAATGCAGCGGTTGGCGGCAATTTCAATAATCTTTATGCCAATTACCTATCTGGCCGGGCTCTACGGAATGAATTTTGACTGGATGCCGTTAATCCACCACCCCGACGGGTTCTGGTTTATGTTGTTCTTCAACGGAGTAATTGTAATGGTGAGTCTAATCCTCCTCAAACGGATGAACTTCCTCTAACTCTCCAAATCATTTATCAATTCGAGTGCTGTAACAAGCCAGAGGAGAAGGTGGCCAACTAATATTAAAAAGACCGCCCCAGCCCCCAAATCCTTCGCCTCTTTTGCCAGTTGGTGAAATTGGGGGCTCACCAAATCCACAACCCGCTCAATTGCAGAGTTTAAAAGCTCTACCGCCAACAGCAAAAAAAGGGAGAAGAGGAGAATCCCTTTCCAGTGGAGGGGAAGGGGGAGAAATAGGAGTAGAAGAGCCTCTGCCACCCCCAACCCCACCTCCAATTTAAAAGAACTCTCCTGTTTTAATCCTGTCCAGAGCCCCTCCACCGCATATTTCCCATTTTTAAAGAGGGAGTAACCCGGTTTCAACCTTTTACCCCTTTTCAGTAAAATTGCCAGAGTGGAGACTTTTCCCAATTTCCAATTTTAAAAGGAGTTTTAATGAAGTATACCAATTTTAATTTCAATGGAAAGACAATTTTAATCACCGGGGGGGCCGGTTTTATTGGAAGTAATTTAGCCCTCTACTTCCAGCGGGAGTACCCCAACGCCCGGGTGGTGGTTTTCGATAAATTCAGGGGGGTAGACCGGTTCTCCAATGGAAATTTAAAAGCGTTGGGCCATTTTAAAAATTTGACCCAATTCCGGGGGGATGTAATTGAGGGGGATATCTCCAATCCAGCCGATTTGGAGATTTTGGAAGATTACCGGTTTGATTACATCTTCCACGAGGCGGCGGTCTCCGACACAACTGCAGTAGAGCAAGATGAGGTTCTCCGGGTAAATTTAAACTCTTTTAAAGCGATTTTGGAGTTGGCAAAACGGAAACAGGCGGTGGTTGTCTACGCCAGTAGCGGGGCAGTTTACGGGAAGTTGCCGGGGCCCCATCGGGTTGGGGAGGAGGCCCCGGCCAATGTCTACGGTTTTTCAAAATTGATGATGGACCAGATGGCGGAGCGGTGGGCCAAATTGGAGGAGTTTCCAATTGTGGGACTCCGATATTTCAATGTTTACGGTCCCCGGGAGTACTGGAAAGGGAAAACTGCCTCAATGGTTCTCCAGTTGGGGTTGCAGATTTTAAAAGAGGAAAGGCCCCGACTCTTTATCGGCAGTGAAAAGATAAAACGGGATTTTGTCTACATTGAAGATGTAATTCAAGCCAATATTTTGGCAGCGATTGGGGGGGTAAGTGGGGTCTACAATGTCGGGAGGGGGGAAGCCCGTTCTTTTAAAGAGGTGGAGGAGATTTTGCAACAGCTATTGGGGACCAATCTACCGGTTGAGTGGATTCAAAACCCCTACATCCGCCAATATCAATTCTATACTGAGGCCGATATCTCCAAAACCCGGGAAGAGTTGGGATACTCCCCCAGATACCGGTTGGAGGAGGGGATTCAGGAGTATCTGCCGGAGATTGAGCGGATTTACCGGGAGGAGTTGGCCCAATGATAGGGGTTATTGGGGATTATATGATTGATCACTATCTCTTTGGGGAGAGCAACCGAATCTCCCCGGAGGCCCCGGTTCCAGTAGTAAATCTCCTTCGGGAGGAGGAGCGGGCCGGAGGGGCCGGGAATGTGGTTAAAAATCTCCTCTCATTGGGGGTAAAACCGGTGGCAATTGGGGTTGTAGGGGAGGAGGGGTACCCCCGCTTCAAGAGGTTGCTGGAAGGGGCCGATACCGGGGGCCTATTCCCGGACTCAACCCGGCCCCCAACGGTTAAAAGTAGGATTGTTGTGGGGACCCACCAACTCCTCCGGGTAGATCAGGAGAGGGTTGCCCCAATCTCCCGGGAACTGGAGCGGAAAATTCTCCAATTTTTGGAGGAGAGGGGGAAACAATGGAGACTTCTCCTCCTGAGTGACTACGGAAAAGGGGTTTTAACCCCCCAACTGACCGCCCAAGTTATAAAATTTGCAAACCGCCACAATATCCCAACTTTAATCGACCCAAAACAGGAGTTTTTTAAATACCGGAATGGGTGGCTTTTAAAACCGAACCGGAAAGAGCTCCAACAGGCGACCGGAATTGAGATTAAAGATCTAGAGAGTCTCCAGCGGGCTGGGTGGAGATTGAAAGAGGAGTTAAATTTGGATTACCTTCTGGTGACCCTTTCGGAGGAGGGGATGGTCCTCTTTGGGGAAGAGTTTCAGCAAATTCCAACTCTGGCCCGGGAGGTTTACGATGTAACTGGAGCTGGGGATACAGTATTGGCGGCTCTGGGATATAGTCTTTACACCGGACAGTCGTTGGAGCAGGGAATCCATTTTGCCAATGCGGCGGCGGCGGTGGCAGTTGGAAAAGTGGGGAGTGTTCCAGTGAAATTGGGGGAGGTGATAGAGTTTCAAAAGCGGTTGAAGAATAGCGCGGACTTTAAAATTGTCTCAATCTCCCAAATTGAGCAGATTGCCCGGGAGTTGAAAGGGGAGGGGAAACGGATTGTTTTCACCAACGGCTGTTTTGACCTCCTCCACTATGGCCATCTAAAATATCTCCAACAGGCGAAGGGGTTGGGGGATATCTTAATTGTAGGGCTCAATTCGGACAATTCGGTTCGAAAATTGAAAGGGGAGAGGAGGCCGATCACCCCGGAGTATCAGCGGGCCTATCTACTGGCCAGTTTGGAGGTGGTGGATTTTGTAGTAATTTTTGAAGAGGAGACCCCTTATCGATTAATTGAGAAAATTAAACCCGACTTCTTAGTGAAAGGAGGAGATTACACCGGGAAAGAGGTAGTTGGGGCCCAATTGGCTGGGGAAGTTCGGTTAATTGAGTTTGTGGAGGGGGTCTCTACCACCAGAATTATTGAGCGGATTTTGGAAAGATACCAGAATGAGGGGGTGGAAGAGGGGAATTCCAATTGAAAAGGATGGAGAGATGGGGATTACTACTGAAATTTTAGAGCATATTGAGGTGGCCCGGGAGCTGGTCCGGCTAGCCCCGGCGATTGAAAAAGGGGGGGCGTTGGCGGTGGCCACATTAAAGAGGGGAGGAAAAATTTTATTGGCCGGGAATGGGGGGAGTGCCGGGGATGCCCAGCATATTGCTGCGGAGTTGGTCGGTCGATTTAAACGGGAGAGGCCCGGATTGCCGGCAATTGCATTAACGACCGATAGCTCAATTTTAACAGCAGTGGCAAATGACTACTCCTTTGAAGAGGTTTTTACCCGACAGTTGGAAGCGTTGGGCCGGAAGGGGGACCTCTTTATTCCAATCTCCACCAGTGGAAACTCCAAAAATGTGGTAAAAGCGACGAATCGGGCAAAAGAGCTGGGGTTAAAAGTGATTACGCTAACTGGGAATGGGGGGGGAGAATTGGGAAAGTTGGGGGATATAAATATTATTGTCCCCTCCTCCAACACCCCCCGGATTCAGGAGATGCACATTTTAATTGGCCACCTAATTGCCGGAATTGTGGATAGGCAAATTTAATTTCCGGTTAATTTTTAGGGAAGCGGGGGAAATTTTTCTCAACTGCCCGGGGAAAGGGGGTAAAATCTCTTTTTAAAATCCCACAGAAAAAGGATTCCAATGGAGCAAAAACAGGAGATTCTAAAACTCTTTCTTCTAATAGTGGTCGCCTACCTATTCTCCTACATTTTCCACATTTACCTCTTCTCGTTAATCGGGGGAATTAAAGATTTTTACTGGGACGGGACATTAATGATTAACAATCCCGATGGGTACTATTTTGGGGCTGGAGCCCAAAAACTCCTCTACGGCCTTCACCAGTACAACCCCCGGTTGGAGGACCCTTGGATTTACGGATTGGTGGTTTTAACCGCTGGAATTGTAAAATTTTTCCCATTTTTAACTCTAAATCAGGTTATGCTCTACCTTCCCGCTGTTATCTCCTCACTGGTAGTGGTTCCAATTATCTTAATTGGGAAACTCTATAATCGATTGGAATGGGGGTTTCTCTCAGCACTGGTCGCCTCAATTGGGTGGAGTTACTACAACCGAACCCTCTTGGGATACTACGACACCGATATGTTCAGTGCAATGTTGCCGATGTTTATTCTCTACTTTCTATTGAAAGGGTTAAAAGAGCGGAAATTGGACTCCTTCTTCTGGGCCGGGGTAGTAATGGCCCTCTACCCCTACTTCTACGACCAAGGGTATTCAATTATCTACGCAATTGGGATTATAACCCTCATCTATTTAGGGTGGGAGACCCGGTTCCGGGAGAAGTTCCTCTACCAAGTGACCCTCTATCTCTCGATTGGGATGTTTGGGATTCTCCCGTGGTGGATAAAGCTACTCCTCCTAATTTTACTGCAGGTGGGGGTAAAAAAATGGGGGTTGGCAGAACAGTTTGAAAAATTGACCCTCCGGCAGTGGCAGTTAATAGGGGGTGGGACGTTTCTCCTATTCTTAATTACCGGAAATGTCTTTGGAATTATTATTGGGAAAATCCTCAGCTATACAGTAACCGATGTTTCGGAAAGAGGGCTCCAATTTTTGAATGTAAATAAAACTGTTCGGGAGGCGGGGCACATCCCCCTTCCAACCCTCTTCAACCGGATTGCCGGAAGCACGATTGGGCTTGTAATTGGAATGGCCGGTTATCTCCTCCTCCTCTGGCGCCACCGGGAATTTATAATTGCCCTCCCCCTTTGGGGGATTGGATTTTTTGCATCGGTCGGAGGGCTGAGGTTTACAATTTACGGGGTACCGGTGGCGGCGTTGAGCGGGGTCTACCTTTTTGTAGAGTTGGGAAAGCTTTTCTTCCACCGGCGGGAACGGCAGTTAATTTTTACATTGGCCGGGACCGCCTTTCTCCTACTCCCCAATATTACCCACATTGTTGGGTGTTGTGAGAAGAATCGGGACCTTCAAAAATTCCTCTACCAAATCTATCCAGTGGCTACTACCCCTTATATCTCCTTCCCAGTTTTTACAAATCGGGAGATTGAGCTATTTGTAAAGTTTGGAAAATTGGCGAACCCAAAGGATTACGCAATCACTTGGTGGGATTACGGATACTATCTCTGGTACTACTCCGATGTAAACACCCTTATCGACGGGGGGAAACACAATGAAGATAATTATATTATTTCCAAAATTCTCCTCTCCGACAATCCTTATCTAGTCGCCCATCTGAGTCAATTGGCTGTTGCCACCTATCTAAAAGAGGGGGAGAAAGAGAAAGTGGTGAACGCCCTCTTTTACCGGAATCGGAAACCGATAAATGTAAATAAATTGCTGGAGGAGGTGGGGAACCCCAACTACAAACCTCCAAAACTGGACCGGGATGTCTATCTGTTCTTCCCGGAAAAGATGATAAATCTGCTATTGACAGTCTCCCTGTTCAGCGACCGGGATTTAATGACAGGAGAGACCTTCTCAGACCAGCACCCCTTTGCCGGGGGAATTTTTGAGAAAATTGGCCCAAACCTCTTTTATTTAGGGGGCCGGATGCTCTTCAGCCCCCAACGGAAAGCTCTGCTGGTGGTTGGGAAGAATAGCCGGGAGATTCCAATAAAGAGATTGGCAATTACAGGGGAAGACCCAAAAATTCTTGAGTTGAACCCCAATGGGAAGTTGAATCTATTGATAGTCCCCGAATGGAAGAAGAGTTTTATCCTCTCCGACTACTTTTTTGATAGTGCTACAGTTCAAATGGGGCTTCTCCGGCGGTATAATAAAAAACTCTTTGAATTGGTGATAGATAGTCCTTATCTCCGGGTCTACCGGATTAAAAAGGGGGAGGATGAGGAAAAGAGACCTACTGATTAAGCGGGCTTTCGACTTTACGCTGGCATTAATAGGGCTGGCCCTCACTTGGCCAATCATTTTAACCGCTTGGATGGTGGCGACGTTGGAGACTGGGGTCAACGGTTTTTTCACCCAAACCCGAATTGGGAAAGGGGGGAAGCCCTTTAAAATTATTAAAATTAGAACAATGTACCCCTCCGACGGGGGGCCCACCTACACCACCGCTACCGATTCCCGGATTACCCGGTCCGGTCGCTTTTTCCGGAAATATAAAATAGATGAGCTACCTCAGCTGATAAATATTTTAAAAGGGGAGATGTCCTTTGTAGGTCCCCGGCCCGATGTCCCCGGGTATGCCGATAAATTGGAGGGGGAGGACCGGATAATTTTGGAGGTTCCCCCGGGGATTACTGGACCGGCCACTTTAAAATTCCGGAATGAAGAGGAGTTATTGGCCCAAGTGGAAGACCCCCAGACCTATAACGATCAGGTCCTCTGGCCGGAGAAGGTGAGACTGAATAAAGAGTATCTCCAAAACTGGTCCCTCTGGTTAGATTTAAAATATATTTGGGAGACAATAAAGGGTTTAAAATGATTTACCTTTCTCCACCGGATGTTTCAGAGCGGGAGTTTCACTATTTAAAAAAGGCGTTTGAAAGTAACTATATCGCCCCGGTAGGCCCTTTTATAGACCGGTTTGAGGGGCAGATTAAAGAGTACACCGGTGCAAAAGGGGCAGTAGCAGTTGTCTCCGGAACCGCCGGCCTCCACTTGGCCCTCCGGGGGGTTGGGGTTGGCCCCGGGGATAAAGTGTTGGTGAGTGACTTTACATTTGTTGGGACTGCAAATCCAATCCTCTACCAGCAGGGGGAGCCAATTTTTATCGATTCAGACCCAGCCCACTGGCATATAGACTTAAATCTACTGGAAGAGGCGTTGAAAAAGGAGAAACCCCGGGCAGTGGTAGTGGCCCATATTTACGGCCAAATGGCCCCAATTGAGGAGATTCTTCAGTTGGCAGACCGGTACCGGGTCCCAGTGGTGGAAGATGCGGCGGAGGCGATAGGGGCCTTCTCCCGGGGGATTTCTGCAGGTCGGTTTGGGAGAGTTGGGGTCTTTAGCTTCAATGGAAATAAACTTTTAACAACTGGGGGAGGGGGGGTTGTAGTTACCGACGATTTGGAGTTGGAGCAGAAGTTTCGGAAATGGGCCTCCCAAGCAAAGGAGCCGTTCCCTTGGTATTGCCATAAAGAGGTGGGGTACAACTACCGGTTGAGCAATCTATTAGCGGCGATTGGGGTTGGACAACTGGAACAGATAGAGGAGAAAGTGGAAAAAAGGCGGAAAATCTTCGAAACTTACCGGAGGATTTTGGGGGAAATTGACCAACTGGAGTTTATGCCGGAATTGCCATGGGTCCGGGGGACCCGCTGGTTGACAACCCTTCTCCTGCCGGAGGGGGTAGAACCATTGGCCCTCTACCATTTTCTATTGGACCGGGGGATTGAGAGTCGCCCCCTTTGGAAACCCCTCTCCACCCAACCCCTCTTTTGGGGAGCGAAAGTCTACAGCCGGGGAGTTGGGGAGAGACTCTTCAACCGGGGGATTTGTCTCCCCTCTGGGAGCGGTTTAAAGCTGGAACAGGTGGAGGAGATTGGGGGATTGGTCCTCCAATTTTTAAAAAAGGGGGGGTAGATGGGACTCCTCCGGGAATTGGTAAAACCGACCCCTTTTAAACGGGCCCTTTTCTACTTTTTAGGGGATTTACTCCTCTCCCTTTTTACATTC
>JBDONQ010000042.1:0-2820 GCA_039831255.1 Campylobacterales bacterium | reverse complement strand
AGGGGATTGCGAAATAGAGCTGAAGAAAAAGTAGAAGTATTTTTAACTATCATGCTTTTGGACCGCAGGGGATATTGTTTGCTTCGAAGACTGGAAAACCAGTTAAGATTGCGGAGGATGGGAATTTCTTTAAAGGGTAAAACTAATACCACTTTTTGGAAATGGGTGAGGGCAGTAGAAAAAAATTTCTCCAATGATTGGTCTATAGGAGCTCTCCATTTTTCTGCCATTCCGGGGGGCATTTCATTGGGGGATTTAAAATTGGGGAAGTGGAAATTGGGGGGACTCGAAATTAGAGGACTCGAAATTGGGGGGACTTGAAAGTGGAAGAATCAGAGTTAGGGGGGAGATTAGAATTGGAAGGGGAATTGGAGTTGAAGGGAAACACAGAGGAAGAGAAAGGAGAAACCCAAAGAAAGAGGAAAGGGAAACACAGAATAAGAGGAGAAGAAATCAGAGAAAGAGGAGGGGGAGGGAAAAAAGGGCTCCAAAGCCACCGTAAAGGATTAATCGATTGAAATAGGGTTGGGCAAACCCCCGGAACATCCCCTCAATATCCTCGGGGGGGAGTTTTAGAAATGCTTCTCCCACCACCTTTGGAAGCTCTACCGCCTCCAACAATTTGGGTAACTCCCGTTGGAACTGGATAAATCCGGTTTTAATTCCCACCTCTACCCCCCACTGGAGGGTTGTGGTTGGAATTCGGGCTGGGAATTCTCGGCCAATCTCCTTCAAAACAGGTTGAAGCTCCATCTCTACACTGGAGTACCCCTCTTCCAATCGACCCAACAATTTCCCAAAATCCCGTTTTAAAATTCCCCGGTCCGGGGGGATTTTTACAATTACTTCCCAGACAATTTCCATTACCTCTTTTTTAAGCCCCCCTTTCCACTTTTGATAGAGGAACTGCTGAATTGCCCGCCCCTCTTGTTCCCACCGGACCCCTTTTAAAAATTCTCCGACCTGCCGGCCGGACAACTGCCGGTGGAAGTAGAGATAGGTCCCCTTCTCCAGCCGGCGGAGGAGCTCAGGCCGACTTTCACAGAGCCACCGGTGAAAAACTCTTTCAATTTGGGGGTTTAGATGGGAGAGCCAGTTGGAAATCCCTCTAATTCCCACAATTGAGAGGAGCTCCGAGAGGGGTTTTGAGAGGAGATACCTCTCCCCTTTTTGAACTATCTCCAAAACCCCTTGCTGAATCTGGGGGTTCCGCCAGAAAGAGACCCAAATCTCCTCCAACTGCCGGTCCGACAACTCTATTCTCAAAAATTTTGCCGGTTGACTTAAGAGGTATTTCTCTACTAGATAGAATACAAATCCCCGCTTCTCTTGGAGATAGGAGGGGATTGTTTTTGTTAAAACAATCCTCACCGCTTTCTCCACAGTCCCCCTGACAAAAGGGCGTCCAATTGCCCAGACCCGCTCCAGCACCTTTTCGACAATTTCCGGTTGTAACTCTTGAACCTTTTTCTCCATTAGCTGGAACAGAAGGGAGAGTTGATCTCGGATAATTTTCCCAAACTGCCCTCCAAAGAGCTCTCCAATTTTGGGTTCCGATTGAATTGGATCGGGGGAAGGGGCTGAAGTGGAATAGAATTCAGGAGAAAGATTTAGGGCCCTCTTTATCCCAGTCACAACTTCCTGCCGGCTCCCCTCCAGCCACTCCAACAGCTGTCGTTGCAGGGTAGAGCTATTTCCCCCAATTCCATCCCAACCTCTAATCCCCAACTCCAGTGGACTCCTTTCCCCAATCTCCTCCAACTTCAACTGCCACCGACGGAGCCCCTTTTTCACCAGCTCTGGCACCTGTCCCTCCACCTCATCCAGCCATCTGCTTACCTCCCGGCCAATTAACGGCTTTAACTCCTCCAAAACCCTCTCCCCCTCCATCTCTTCAAATACCCGTTGGAAATGGAATCCGATACTCCGACCTAACTCCGGGTCCGCCAAGAGTTGGGTCCCTTTCAACTGGAGAAACGGTAGGAGTTGGGGGGCAATTTCACTCCACCTTTCCCAAATTAATTGGGTAATTTGCCCTGCAGCCCACTCCCGCTCCTCCACTACCGCTGTAACAAATTGCCGGGTTAACAGCGGCATCTCCTGATGCAATTTTTCCCCAATCCAGTGGCGGATTTGCCGATACTCATCCCGGCTAAAATCTTCTATCAACTGCCGGCAAATCTCCTCTTCCAGTTGCTGAAATTTCCGGCGAATCGATTCCTCTGTCAATAGGCGGGCCGAGACAAAATGGGAGATGTGGTCTGCCAAATCTCTCCGTTTTTTTATCAATACCCCGGGGGAGAGCCCCGGTAGATACCATCTCCGGCTGTAGGGGCGGAAGAGCATCTCAATCGCCAGATAGTTGGTCCCAATCCCTGTTAACCCGTACACTGCCGGGAGCCAGTTTCCAACTGCCCCTCCAGTTGCCCCAGCTACCCCGATCCCGACTCCAAATCCCAGCACCCCTCCAAAGAGGGTAATTGGCTTCATCTCGGTTCCGAAGAAAGTGTAGGCCAACTCCCCCACCTCTTCCGGTCTCAACGGGGCCAGCTCTTGAACCACCAACTCTTTAACCCTCCCCTTCAACAAGATTGGAAGTCGATCGGTAAGCCGGTCGATTAAGAGTTGGGAGATTGAGTGGTAGGTCTCCCGGTTTTGGAGAGCCGGAAGGAGACGGGCCACTTGGAACTGCTCTAGCCAAGAGTGGAGGGGATGGAGGGGGAGGGCCCGGGAGAGGAGTTTTGTTGGGGAGATGTACCGGCGGAGGGGTTTTGGGGCCACCTGGTAGTACCAGTCCCTCAACAACTCCAACCCCTCTTG
>JBDONQ010000024.1:0-2829 GCA_039831255.1 Campylobacterales bacterium | reverse complement strand
TGAAAACTCTGGAGAGTGAAGAGTAGCGGGGGAAGTGGATTTACCAATGGAATTATGGTTTAATTTTAGTGAGAGAGAGTCCGGAAGGGCTCAAATTTGGAAATTTAAAGGAGAACAGATGAGGAGAAGTGGTGTAATTTCTCTAGTTTTAATTGGATTTTTGTGGGGAACATCCCCCCAAGATGCGGCCTTTGCTGGAATCTCCCCTACCAATACCCCCCCCCAACCTCAACAACTGCCCCCGGTCCAACCTTTAAAATTGGCCCCAGCCCCCGGGGCACTTCCCTCCCCTCCCCCAGCGGGAACCCCTCCGGTCCTACCAAATCCAACAACCCCTACCCCAGCCCCGGTGTCGGCTAAGCCGACTACTCCAGCTAAACCGGTTGGTAAACCGGTGGCTTCAGCTCCTGTCCCCCCACCGGTGGGAATACCCCCTAAAAAATTAACCCCCCTAACTCCTCCAAAAGGGGTTCCCGGCCCAATTCCAGCCTCCGGAAAAAAGGTAAATTACCAATTGCCAGTCTCCAAAAGCTACTTCAGTAAAGTGGAGATAAAACCCTCTAAAAACGCCCAATTCTTAAGTGAAATAGATTTTATCTACAAAGGGGTAAATGGGGGGAAGATTGTTCAAAAGGTCCCAATTAATAAGTTGATAGACCCAACCCAACCGATTGCGGTAACCCACGCCCCGGCCCATAAAGAAAAGGTGAAAGTCTACAAAGTGGGGCCCCTCTTCCAACTCTATCTGGCCAAAGATAAACTCTTCTTCCAGACAAAGGACCAGTTGGTAAAAGATTTCTCCCTCCACTCCCCAGACCGGTTGGTGCTGGATTTTAAAACCTCAGCTGTCCCAAAATTTAACACAATTGTCCAACCCCTCTCCTCTCCAGTCGCTTCCAAAATGGTTATCGGATACCATGGAGGGGGGATGTATCGGGTGGTCTTCTACTTGACAAAACCTTACAAATACCGGATTACAAAGTTTGAAGATGGGATTAAAGTAGATTTTATCCAGTAAATCTCCCTCACCCCAGCTTCCCTCCCCCGCTGGGGGTCTCCGGAGAGCTTTAAAATCTCATCTAAAATTAGCAAAGAATATTCCATATACAGAACATTAGGTGGAGAAGAGTTTACTATACCCGAAGGGTATTACTTGACGTTTTGAATAAAAAATTGTTTGGATGTAGTGGATATGTGGGGAATTAGGGGTTGGTATGTGGGAAATTGGGGGTTGAACAGAAAAACTCAACACTATAAAAAAATGAGAAAATCCCTTATCCTCGCAAATTCCTCAGGGTTTTTAAGATTGATAACAATAAGCTATACCAACTGAAATTAAAGAAGAAGCCTTTAAAGATTAAATCACACAGAGAAATTAAAGGCAATATTAAACGGATTATAGTATCTATGAATGAATAAGATAGGCTATTTCGTATCAATCATAACTGCCTCTACCCCTAAAAAACTTCCCAAATCCAACGAAAAGATAGGGATAGATTTAGGAGTAAAGCATTTCTTAATAACAAGCGATGGTAGAAAAATTCCACTGCCAAAGTGGTCCCCAAAAAAACGAAACTCTGATGAGAAGAGAATTATCGAGAAAACAGGAGGGAAGTAAAAGGCAGGGAAAGGCTAGAGAAAAGTTAGCAAAATTACTACTAAAAATTGCCAATCAAAGAGACAAAATCTTAAAACGGATAATAGACGAAAATCGAAAGTTTGTCTGTGAAAAGGATGGTTAGAAATCGTAAGTTGGCTAAAGGAAATGTAGGTTGGGGCAGATTTCTTGGATTGCTTCAAAACAAAATTAAATGGTATAAGAGAGAGATAATTCAAATTGACAGATTTGCTCCAGTTTAAAAAAATGTGCAATAAATTCGAATAAATTAAAAAAAAGCTTCAAACTTTCCGATAGAATTTGGAATTGCCCAAAATCTGGAGCTCTCCACGATAGAGACATCAATGCTGTTCAAAAGGTTCTTGAATTAGCATTGACCACCGCTGGGACGGTGGGAAGTTAGGCTTGTAGCTCTAACGGGGTAAACCTTTTGAGTTAGTTAGTCAGCTACCAATCAACGGAGAAACTCCTTTTACAACTTGGTGAGCTACCCCACCTTTTAAGGCGGGGTAGCTCACAGATAGAAGGGGTTAAAAAAAGCAATTAAAAATTGGGTGCTAAATTATTTTAAAAAAAGGGAATGAGGAATAGATAAGTGTTGACGGAAATAGTGTAAACGGTTAAAAAGAAGATAAGGAATTGGTGCACAAAGTAACATTTTTTACAAGCAGATCTAAAAAAGCATTGAACGCAATGAGATATCGGAAATTTAGGATATGTTTAGAGAGTTTCCTTTAACTTGACGCTATACATCTTCAGAAGGATAATTATGAAGAGATAATAAAAAGTGGTAATAATTATCCAATTCAACTGGAAAACAAATTATATAAGCAAATAAGGTTTGACACATTTTCAAATCTTATAGATACAGATGGAAATATTGAGAAAAAGAGAGGCAGAATTGAAAAAAAGTGGAAGTTTGTAATGATCTATATTTAATAAATACTGAAATAACAATAAAAGTTACAACAGAAACTGAAATAATTAAAGCTAATAAGATTTCAAAAGAGGTTTATTATTGCATTCCATTAACTACCTTATTTGAAAGAGAGTTTAATAAAGATTAGATTACGGAAAGTCTCTTAAAGAGAAAAGAGGGCCCTCCTGTGAAGGGAAATCAATTCTTGAAATAATTTTAAAAAAGGAGGTGGGAAAATAGTTGTGAGCTACCCCGCCTTAAAAGGTGGGGCTTCCTGCTTCACAGGTAGATG